>JACCYD010001023.1 GCA_013696695.1 Deltaproteobacteria bacterium
TCCCACCGCTCAACGACGTGGTGATCAACGCTGCGATGCAGGGCTTGAAAGATGCCGCGTCGAGCGGTCCCGATGGCTATCCGCTCGAGGACGTCGAGGTCACGCTCACCAAGCTCGTGCTACGCGAGGGCTCGAACGGCGAGATCGGTTCGCGCGCGGCCGCGGCCGAGGCGTTCCGTCGCGCGGTGCAGTCCGCGTCGCCGTCGCGGCTCGAGCCGATCATGGCCGTCGAGGTCACGGTCGACGACGAGTTCCTCGGTGCGGTGATCGGCGACCTCAACCAGCGCCGTGGCCAGGTGCAGGACGTCGGCTCACGCGGCGCGAAGCGACTGGTCGCGGCCCTCGTCCCGCTGCGCAACATGTTCGGTTACTCGACGCGCCTACGCAGCCTCACCGAAGGCCGCGCGACGTTCTCGATGCTGTTCCACGCCTACGACACGTTGCAGGGCTGATCACATCGCGCACGACGTCAGCGCGTCGGGCGCCTCGACGTCGACGTAGGTGCAGCCCGTGCCGGGGCTCCCGGGGCTCGTGGGGCACTGCAGGGTTGGCAGGAAGTTGATCGGGATCCACAGCTCGCGCGTCGACAAGTCGGAGCGCTCGATCGTGACCACGAGCACGGTGTGCTCGATCTGTGTGGGCAGGAGCTGGCCCTCCCACTTCATGGTGATCGCGCATGTCTGATCATCGTGGTCGGTCACCTCGAACTTCGCGGTCGGTGCGCTGAACGCCGCGCCGCGCTCCGAATGGAACGTCGCGTCCGGGGTCGCGATCAGCTCTGCAGCCACGCACCGGCCACCGATCGAGAGCTCCGCCGACGGCGGGATCCGGAACGTGTTGTCGCTCGAGCAGTGGAAGATCACGTCGACGCTGGCGTCGGTTTCGCCGGGCACGCTGCAGTCGAGCCGCGCGTCGACGTCGTGCGCGCGCAGCTTAGTTTCCTGACAAGCTTCGTCGAACACGCCGCACTCGCACACCGCGGTCGGCAGGCACTGATTGGATTCGACGCAGCCCGAGATCTCCGCGCTCTGATTCTCGACGCACGCCGGGACGTGACCGAGCACGCACGCGCCGGGGATGACTTGCGACGGTTGGGAGCAGTGCGCGGCGGTGCTCTCGTCGAACGAGAACCCGTCGTACCAGAGTGGATCGCACTCGCCTTCGCCGGTGGCGCCGTCGCAGTCGGGGTTGTCGGCGGGCACGATGAAGATCGGGCCGAGATCACCCGGATTGACCGGCCGGACGCCGATGCACTGATCGGCATCGGTGCTCCACTCGGCCGTCACGGCCGTGTCGACCGGCTGCCGGGGTAGCAGCGGCTGGGCCGGGTCGAGGACGACGCGATAGATCACCGGCTCCTCGCGCAGATCGAGCGTGTCGGGCATCACCGCGACGCCGACGATGTTGCGATTCGCGTCGCGCCCGAGCGCGAACACCATATCGAGCGTGCGATCGCCGGCCGGGATCTCGAACCACGCGCTGCCGTCCTCGATCGTGGTCGTCTCGCGTGCGGCCTCGCGCTTGAAGATGTGGCCGGGCGCATCGACCGCCGCCTTGAACGCCTTGCCTTGCAGGCGGTCGCAGCTCGACCCGTCGGCCAGTTTACACAGCCCATCGGCGAGCACCAGCTCGACGCTCGCGACCTCGAGGCCGTTAATCTGGACCTCGACGTAGATGCCGTCGCCGCTACACGCGGCGATCAAACACGACAGCCAGACGAGACCCCGCACGCAACGAAAGGATACCGCGTGCGGGGCGAAGCTCGAAAGGGCTTACTTGCCCCAGACCTGAACGCGGGCGCGGCTTCCACGCTGGAGGTTGCGATACTTGAGGTCGATGTGATCGATCCGCCTGCTGCGATCGCCGGGCAGATCGATCGACCGCGTGCGCGTGCCCTCGCGGAAGTACTGCGCCACGTTCGGGCTCCACGGTTCGCCACGCTTGAACGAGACGTCGAAGTTGAGGAGCTCGAGATCGCCATCGAGGACGACGATCATCAACTTGGAGAACCGGCCCTCGTCGTAGCTGACGTTGATGCGATCGGCGTCGACGCGACGACCAACTTCCTGCTCGCCGAGCATGCGCCAGCCACGACTGTCCCACGAGTAGGGCTTGGCGACGGGCTCCGACTTGAAGCCCCACACCTGGACGCGAGCGCGGCCTCCACCGGGAAGGTTCTTGTAGCGCATGTCGATGCTCTGGATGACGCGCTCGTCACCCGGCAGGTCGATCACGCGGGTGCGCTGGTTCTCGCGGAAGTAGTGGTTGACCGCCGGCACGTACGGACGGCCGCGCGGGAAGTTGACCTGGAAGCTCAGGAGCTCGAGGTCGCTGTCCTGCACCACGACCGTCAGCTTGCTGAAGCGGCCCTCGTAGCGGCCGACGTTGATGCGATCGCGATCGGCGCGACGGCCGTAGTCGACGACCTGCTCGCCGAGCAGCTGCCAGCCACGGTTGTCCCACGTGAACTCGCGGGGCGGCGGGGGAGGAAGCGAAGCGCCGGACTTGAATCCCCACACCTGGACGCGCGCGCGGCCGCCACCGGGAAGGTTCTTGTACTTGAGGTCGATGCTCGAGATCGTGCGGTCGTCGCCCGGGAGGTCGATCACGCGGGTCCGCTGGTTCTCGCGGAAGTAGTGGTTGACCGCTGGCTTGTAGGCGGTGCCGCGTGGAAAGTTGATGTGGAAGTCGAGGAGCTCGAGGTCGCTGTCGAGCACGACGATGGTGAGCTTGCTGAACCGGCCCTCGTAGCGGCCGACGGTCATGCGATCGCGATCGGCGCGACGGCCGTAGTCGACGACCTGCTCGCCGAGCATCGTCCAGCCGCGGTTGTCCCACGAGAACTCGCGGACCGGCGCGT
>JACCYD010001076.1 GCA_013696695.1 Deltaproteobacteria bacterium
GGTGAGTTGCGGGCCGGTGAGCGCCATCTTCAGCTCGCACTTGCCGGCTTTGGTCGGCGTGATCGTGGGACGGAAGATGCCCGGGTTCGAGGGCTCCTTGACCGCACCTTCAAGCGGACCGGTGCCGGCCATCGTGAGCGTGATCGTCGCGTTGCCCGCGGTGACCGCTTTGAAGGTCGGCATCTCGGTGACGTGCGCTGCGAAGCGTGTCTCCTTGCCGACGATCAGCGGCTGATATTCCATGAACAGCTCGGTGCGCTCGGTCCACAACGTGACCGACTGGCCGGGCAGCTCGGCTTTGCTGTGCCCGCCCTTGTCGTCGTGATCGTGCCCGTGTCCGCAACCCAGCAACGAGACGAGAAGGATCGAGTGCCTCATAGACGTTGCCCCACAGCTAGCTCGAGGTCGCGCTTGTCGCGCGCGACCTGGTGGCGAAGGTCGATCGATCGCATCCGCACCGCCCGCGCGGCGCGATGCGCGTCGAGCAACTCCACGACGCTCGCCTTGCCTTCTCGAAACGAAGTTTCGGCGGCGCGCAAGATCACGTCGAGGCGATCGAGCTGTCCGCTCGTCAGCCGGCGAGCTTGATCGACGCGAGCGACGAGCGTGTCGTGCGCGAGCTGCACCGCGGTCGGAACCTGGCGTTCGAGCCAGCGTGCCTCGGCATCCGCGACGTGACGATCGGCGATCGCGTGCGCACGGTCGCCCTGCCCGCGATCGAAGATCGGGATCGACAACGTGACGCCCGCGACGTACCCCGTGCCGGTCTGATCACCGAGGTCAGCAGTCATCGCTCCTGCCATGAGCGTCGGCATCGGGACCCAGCCACGACTCGCCGCACCTACGCGACGCGTGGCCGCTTCGCCGCGCAGGCGCGCGGCGCGTAGATCGCCACGGTCATTCGACTTCGCGAGCAATGCCTCCACGGTGGGCACCGACGCTGGAAGCTCGAGAGCCGTCGTGGCGTCCAGCTCTCCCGAACGCCCGACCAGCGCCGCGAGCTGCGTGCGAGCCCGACGAAGCTCGATCTGCGCGGTCGTGAGATCGTCATCGTGACCGGCGAGCTCCAGCTCGAAGCGCTGGATCTCGTATCCCGAAGCGTCTCCCGCCTTGCCCCGCTGTCGCGCGATCTCGACGGCGCGAACGAGCGACGCGCGCGCGGTGATCAGAATCTCGACATGCATGCGCGCACGCGCGCAGTCGTCGAACCCTCGCAAGGCCGCGATGAACCCTTCGTGCTTTGACTGCATCACGTCGCTGGTCACTGCACGGACGCCCATCTCGGCCGCTTCGATCTGTCGGCCTCGCTTCCCCGAAATGTCGATCGGGACGGAGAGCCGCAGGTAGTTCGTCGGAATGCCGCTGCCGTCGACGTACGGTTCCTCACGCTCGATCGAGATACTCGGATTTGGCCGCACACGCGCCGCGGTCACATCGGCGCGCGCCGCCGTCACCTTGGCTGCTGCGATGGCCACCCGCGGATCCTTCGCCTCGATCTCGGCGATGAACGTTGCCTCGTCGATCGCGGGAACCGCGGGCTGTGCCGCGCCGACACGGGCCAACGCCGACACCGTGCCTACTACCGTCGATAGTATTGCCATGCGCATCTGTCGCCTTCGCATTCCGGATCGCCTTATCCGAGGAGAGTCTCGAAGGCGTGGTGAATCGGCTCTGCGGCGATGACGCAGAGCACCGCGATCGCGATGCAGCTCGCCAGCGTGACGCGTCCGAACACGAGCGCAGCGCGCTCCCCGAGCGGACCACCGGCGAGGACGGCGTGAACGCGGCCTTCGAGCTCGTCGACCGTCGGGGTGAACCCGAAGCTTGGAACCGTCGGACGCATCGTGTGGAGTCGGCACATCGAGACCATCGCGCTGGCGACCGCCTCGGGCTCACCGGTCGCGGCAGCCGCATGCGCATCGCAGAGACGCTCGCTCGCCTGGAGCCACACCGCTCGCGTGCGATCGCCGACGAGAGGCGCCGCGAACGCGAGGAAGGCTTCGATCAGCGCGCGCTTGCGAAGGTCGCCCTGGCGAACGTGCGCCGCTTCGTGCGCGACGAGCGCTGCGCGCTCGCTGGCAGACAAGGCCGACCAGACGCGGGACGAGACGTAGATCGCAGGTCGTTCGCGATCCGCGACAAAGCAGAACGCGCGATCCGATTCGACGAGCCGAACCTCACCGGCATCTCGACTCAGCTGATGCAGCTCGCGAATACTTCGCGAGCCGCGCACGAAGCTCGCGACCATCAGCACCGCGCGACCGAGCATCTTGGCTCCTGCGATCGCCAACGAAACCACCACCCACGCGCGCTCGATCCAGTGGGCGCCGTGCGTGATGCAGAGGTGTGCGTGGTGCCCATGCGCCTCGCAGTGATCCACCCCGATCGCCGATTGCAGAACGAGCGTCGCCACGGCGAGCACGCCCACGACAACGGGAACGATCGCGACGGCCTCGGCCGCACGACGCTCCGCCATCGGGCCGATGCGCTGGAGGCGCGACCTCGCCTGTCCAAGCGCGATCGCACCGAGTGCCGACAGCGTCCACGTCGTGACGACAAAGACGAGCGCGAATCCTGCAAAGGCGCCGAGGCTCACTTGCGCCTCTTATGGCTCGCGATCAACCGTTCGAGCTGCGCGAGGTGTTTCTCGTCGAGGTCCGCGGCGACTTCGACGAAGGCGGCGAGCACCGGGGCCGCACCCTGCTCGAGGAGCGGCGTGAGCGCGGCCTCGACAACCCGGCGCTGGTACTCGGCGCGATCCATCGCGGGCTCGTACAAGAACGCGTTGCCGTCCTTCTCGCGTCGGAGCAGCCGCTTCTTGTGCAGACGATCCATGGTCGTCATGATGGTCGTGTACGCGTGCGCGCTGCCGAGTCGCTCGCACGCCGTACGGACCGAGAGCGGACTCACTTCCCAAAGGAGGTCCATCACTCGGGTTTCCAGCTCGCCGAGGACGCGAGTTGCTTTCGAGAACGTCCGCACGAGGACCAAGCCTAGGGCGCCGAGCTACTATGGTCAATAGTAGAGCGCTAGCCCGGTGCGTGTGAGCGACGCGAGCCTACTTCTTGATCTCTCCCGCGGGGTCAGAGGCGTCGCCGCGCCAGTGCTTCCACGTGAACGCGGCCTCCGGCGCGTTCACCTCCGCCCATTCAGATGCGGCTTCGTAGGCTTTGAAGCCGGATGGGTCCTCGCCGATCACTTCCGCGGCCTTGAGGATCTTGCCGTCGAGCTTCACCACCCACAACGTGCGCCGATCCGAGATGTACGGTGTCGTCTCGATCCATCCGTTGGACTGGCGGTACCAAGCCAACCTTGTAGCCCGTGTCAGCGCTCGGGGGCAGCGTTTCTGGCCATCCTTGCAACCTCGGAAATCCCGCTTTCCGCTGACAGGCCAGAGTTAGACGGAGATCGGATCAGAGTGCTAGGACGCGGAGTAACCGCGTATCCTTGGTGCCTTCGGAGGCCCAGCCTTGACGAACACCGACCAAGCTCAACCGCGATCGCCGGAGCAGGCAACGATGAAGCTAGATAGCGAAGCCGATCGCCAAGCGTTCCTCGCCAAAGCGGGAAGGACGTTGCTGTCGTCACTCGACTACCGCGAGACCCTCCAGAGACTCGCCGATCTCGCGGTGCCTGTCCTTGGTGACTGGTGTGCCGTGGACATGGTTCGCGAGGACGGTGGGTATGCGCGGCTGGCGGTCGCGCACTCCGATCCTCACAAGGTGCAACTAGCTCACGAGCTGTGGGAGCGATATCCCCCCAGGCCGACCGATCCGATCGGCCTCGCCAACGTGATCCGCACCGGCGTCCCCGAGATGCTCGGCGAGATTCCGGCTGAGCTGCTCGAAACCAGCGCGCAGGACCCCGAGCACCTCGCCATCCTCAAGAGCCTGGGTTTGAAGGCGTACATGGTACTTCCGCTGACCGCGAAGGGCACGGTGCTCGGTGCGCTCACGCTCGTTCAAGCGGAGTCCGGCCGCTCGTATCGCGA
>JACCYD010001088.1 GCA_013696695.1 Deltaproteobacteria bacterium
CAAGCGCTTCCTCGCGAACCGGTTGCGCGACAACTACGGGTTCCGCGGCACGCCGATCCGCATCGCGGTCAAGGCGCGTAAAGATCGTCACGACGCCTGAGAATTCGTGGACCATCGAGGTCCCAGCCTCGAAAAACCACCACGCGGTCACACGCCTCGTCGCACTTGCGGTGGCACGTGCCTTGCCTCTACCGCCGCACATGAAGTGCTTCGCCTTGGTTTCCTTCCTTCT
This sequence comes from Deltaproteobacteria bacterium, assembly GCA_013696695.1. Taxonomy (GTDB): domain Bacteria; phylum Myxococcota_A; class Polyangia; order Haliangiales; family Haliangiaceae; genus JABFXX01. The sequence continues at coordinate 233 of JACCYD010001088.1, forward strand.
CGTCGGCTGCGCTGTCGAGCCACATCAGGTCACGCCGGCCCCGGCGAACCCGAACTTCACGCTGTTCGTGTCGAACCAGAGCTTCGAGATCGATCGCGTCGGCATCCAGGTCGACTTCGAAGGCGAGCTCGCGGTGACCGGCGACTTCGACGTCGAGGGTCAGCACTCGTGGCACGAGTTCACGTTCGCGCTCACCCCCGATGTCGACATCACGCTCGAAGCGCGCGCCCATGGCGACGTGCTGCAGGCCACCGTCAAGGTCGACGACGCGCACGACTACGCGGTGATCAACTTCTGGTCGGCCGACGACAGCAGCGCTTCGCCGTACCTCGACCTGACGTTGTTCGACGACGCGCCGACGTTCGAGTGAGCTAGAAGAAGCCCCAGCGCCGCGTGCCGCGCAGGCCGATGGTCACCACGGTGACATCGCCGCCGAAGCTGGCGAGTCGCAGCTCGATGCCCGCCGAGTGCTGGCGCGACCACAGCCGATCGAGCCCGCCGCCGATCACGAGCACGAAATCGGCGCCGCGATCGATCGGGCCACCCCACGCGGCGACCCCGCCGACCCCCGCGAACGCGTAGGGCACGTACTTGAAGATGTCGAACCGGAACACCGCCCCGACGTCGCCGAGCAGGGCGTACGAGGTGGCGGACTGGCCTTCCGCATTGCCGCCGAAAAATAGTCCGCCGGCGAGCTCGGCGCGCAGCGCGACATCGCTGCCGATCGCCCGCTCGTAGGAGGCCGCCAGGGCGCCGCCGGCCGTCGGGCTGACCTGCGGGGGCGTCATCTCGCCCATCTGTTCGCCGGGCGCCGTGAACGTGGCGTAGCCGCCCCCGATGGAGACTGCCTGCTCGCTATCGGCCTGCGCACCCCCGGAGACGAGGGTCAGGGCGACTACCAGGGCGCTTCTCATGCCAGGCAACCATACTCCGGGTTCCACCTGTCCAAGGGTGCGAATTGACGCGCTACCGACCCCGGTGCTACATCCCCCGCGACCCCGATGGCCGACCCCGAGGACACAGACAAGCCGGAAGTTCTCCCCAAAAAGTTCGTGCCGCCGCAGCCGGTGCAGCTTGGAGGGGAGTCGCTGCTCGACCGCATCCTTCCGCACATCAAGAAGATCGCGATCGCGACGATCATCCTCGCGGTCGTGATCTCGGCGTTCTTCGGCTTCAAGGCCTGCCAGCGCAACAAGCAGGCGAAGGGCACCGAGAAGGTCGCCGCGGTCCTCGATGTCGCGCAGAAGCCGGTGTTGCCGCCGGGCATGCCGCCCGATCCCAAGATCCCTGCGTTCGCCTCCGACAAGGAGAAGGCGGAGAAGGTGCTCGAGGAGATGGCGAAGCAGGACACCGAGGCCACGGGTCCTGCGTTCCGCGCCTCGATGCTGATCGACGCCGGAAAGCTCGACGAAGCGATCAGCGTGTACCGCACCTGCGATTCGGGCACGGACATCGAGAACGTGCTCTGCCGCGAGGGCCTCGGGATCGCACTCGAGACCAAGGCAGTCGGCGAGAAGGATTCCGCGGCGCGCCAGAAGCTCCTCGAGGAATCGCTCGACGCGTTCCTTCGCATGCAGCCGACCGAGGACGGTCCTCGCCGCGCCTATGCGCTCTATCACCAGGGCCGCATCAACTTGTTGCTCGGCAAGCGCGCCGAGGCCAAGACGCTGCTCGAGAAGGTGAAGGGCATGTCGCCGCCGAAGGAGCTCGCGGATCTCGTGGATCGCCGGCTCGCCGGTATCGGGTCTGGGGGAGCTGGATGAAGCTCGCAGCACTCCTGCTGGTCGCGGGTTGCGTGAAGGTTCCACACCAGCGCGCCGATGCGATGCGCGCGGAGCCGAAGGAGCCGCTCGGCGAAGATCGCCTGAGCCTCCACTGGAAGTTCGAGACCGCGGATCGCAGGACCGAGGTCACGCCGCAAGAGTTCGCGCAAGCCGCAGTCTACGCCGACACGATCTTCGTGGGATCGGCGAGCGGATACTTCTTCGCGCTCAAGGCGTCGAACGGCGCCGTGCGGTGGAAGAAGAAGACCGGCGCGATCGCATCGGCGCCGCTCGTTGGTGGCAGCGTGCTGTACCTCGGCACCTCCGATGGCGTGCTGATGTGCCTCGACTCGCAGACCGGCGAGGAGAAGTGGCGCTATCAGAGCCGCGGTCCGATCTCGCAGCGCCCGAGCGCGACGCAGGATCTCGTGGTGTTCTCGAACGAGTCCGATCAGGTCGTCGCGGTCGACGCGATCACCGGCAAGTTCAAGTGGCAGTTCAAGGGCGAGA
>JACCYD010001112.1 GCA_013696695.1 Deltaproteobacteria bacterium
TGTACAAGCAGATGGGCCCGTCGGCGAAGCTACCGTCGCTGACGATCCTCGCGATGAGCCCGGCGTACAGCTACGGCGTGCCGATGCTGCTCGGTGTCGGCTTCGGCCTCGCGATCTGGTTTCGGCCGACGCGCTGGCTGATCTTCGCGATCGGCGCCGCGGCGCTGGTCGCGTCGATCTTCACGTTCTACGCGGCGTATCTACCGATCTGGAGCCTCGCGGGCAACATCCGCTAGATCAGCTCGGCGATCGCCGCCGGCCAGTCCGCGATCTGCGTCGCGAGCTTGCCCTCGGCGCGATCGGCCTTGCCGCCACCACGCCCGCCGTACTTCGCGGAGAGCTGCTTGAACAGCGCGCCGCAATCGAGCGTCGACCCCGCGGCGCGAAACAGCACGACCTGCATGCCGTCGTCGACACGCAGGCCGAGGAGGGCATCGCGGCCGGCCGTGACCAGCTTGCCGCCGACGCTGCGCGCGAGCTCGATGTCGCCGGGAATCTCGGCGACGACCTGACCAGATCCAGTGAACGAGGCGAGCAGCGCGTCGGCGAGCCGGTTGCGCATCGCCGTGTTCGTGGCGTCGGCGGCGGCGGCATCGCGGCGCAGCTTGTCCACGGCAGCCGGCACTTCGGCCGGGCTACACGAGAACTGGGTGGCGAGGCCGCGGAGCACTTGATCGCGGGTGAACAGCTCGCTGCGCCCACGGCGTGCGGCGGTGAACGTCACGCGCGTCATGCCCTTGTAGCGCTCGGTGTTGACGATGCGGATCGCGCCGAGCTGCGAGGTGCGCGCGCAGTGGGTGCCGCCGCACGGCGAGAAATCGAAGTCGCCGATCGCGACGACGCGAATGTCCGCCGCGACCTTGGGATCGCGGCGAAGCTTGATCGCGGCGAGCTCGGCAGCGTCGGGGAACCACGAGCGGATCGCGAGATCGTCGTCGATCAGATCGTTCGCGAGATCTTCGGCGGCGGCGAGCTCGGCGTCGGGGATGCGATCGCGCGCGACATCGATGGTCAGCGCGGATTCGCCGAGCCGTGCCGACGCCGTGGGTGCGGCCGCGCGATCGAGCAGCGTGCCGGAGAGTAGATGCTGGGCGGTGTGTTGCGCCATGTGCTGGCGGCGGCGCGCCCAGTCGAGCTCGCCGGTGACCGTGGCGCCGATCGCGACGGTGGGTGCTCCGGCAAGCACGTGGACGATCGCGCCCTCGTGGTCCTGCGTATCGATCACCGAGACACCCGCGAGGGTGCCGCGATCGCCGAGCTGACCACCGGCTTCGGGATAGAACACCGTGCGATCGAGGACGATCGCGGGCTTGTCGCCGAGCGTGGTGATCGCGGTGACGGTCGCGTCGAAGCGGCGGAGGTAGGAATCTTCGTGATAGAGGCGGGTCGTCAAGGCGTGGACCGTACCGTGATCACCCACGAGTCGCATCCGCCCGGACCCCGGTCGCCGCCGATCCGGCCGATCACCGGGCAATTGCCATCACGCTCGTCGGTGCGCAGCACGGTTGCGCCGACGGCCTTCAGCGCGTCGAGGACCTCCGGATCCGGCAACGTGACCTTGCCGTACATCTTCGGACCCGACGAGACCAGCGCGAGCGAGGGCTTCACCGCCTCGAGGAAGCCGCGGCGACTCGACGTCTTCGAGCCGTGGTGACCGACCTGCAAGATGTTGGCGGCGATCGCCTTCGCGTGGTGGTCGATCAGAAACGCCTCGATGTCGCCGACCGGCTCCGAGGGATCCTTGCGCGCACCGGACTCCGCGTCGCCGACCAGCAACAGGCGCACGCCGCCGAGCTCGACCGCGATCACCAGCGAGTTCTGATTCGGATCCTTCAGCGGCTTGGCCTCGGCATGGAGGATCGTGAACTTCGCGCCCTCGCCGAGCTGGATCGCGTCGCCCTCGGAGAAGCGCACCCAGTCGGGTAGCGTGATGGTGAGCTTCTTGACGGTGACCGACTTGTCAGCCGGCACATCCGCTGCCGTGTGATAGCGGGCGGTCGACTTGCTGAGGCCCGCCAGCAGCTCGCGATAGAACACGGTGTCGTTGACGCGGCCCGAATCCCAGAACTGCTTGACCTCGTAGCAGTGCACGACGAGGTCGAGCGCCGAGGCGTGATCGAGGTGCGGGTGACTGAGCACCACGTGATCGATCGCGACGCGTGCGCCGGTGGGCGCCGGACCGTCTTCGACGCAGAGATCGTCGCCCGATGGACCGAGCGCGGCGGCGAGATACGCGGCCACGCGCATCGGCCTCTCTTCGCGATCGTTGGTGCCGGCGTCGTAGAGCAGCGCGAAGTCGGCGCCGCGCACCAGCATCGCGAGCCCAGTGCCGACGTCGATCATGTGGATTTGATAGGTGCCGGGCGCCGGTGCTCCGGGGACGTCCTTGACGGTCTCGACGCGTTTCCACGTGATCTCCGGTACGACCTCACCCGACGGTGGCGGTGGGGGCGGCTGATCGGGGGTGCGCGGCTGGACTGGCCTGGGAGCGGGACACCCCGCGACGACGGCGACGAGGACGATGACGAGCCAGCGCATGCGTTGGCATCGTCTCACGGCACGCACGCTACTTCGTGCGCGGCGGTCGATCGAAGTTCGGCGCGGCGTCGAGCAGCGCGTCGGGATCGCCGAGCTTGACGTGGAACCGGTACGGGGCATTCTCGTCGGCGCACCACACGGTCGCGAGGTCGGGAGCGAGGGCGAGGCGGGTCGGCCACCCGAACGTGAACGCCAGCGGAATCGCGAGCGAGGCCAGGCGCTCGCCCGTCGGGATCGCATACCGCTCGAACCACCACGCGAGATCCGTGCGTGCGGTGCCGCCGCGCTTTGCATCGCTGCGCACCTCGGTACGGATCACCGCGACCTCGGCCCGCCCGGGGATCAGCTCGAGGACCTCGGCGCGATCGATCACGAACAGTCGCTTGCCGGTGCCGTGATCCCAGAGCCCGAGCGATTTCACCGGAACCGACACGGCACCGTGCTCGACGCGTTCGTCGATGCTCGCGATCGCGTACGCGCCGTGGGTCTCGACCTCGCGCGGCGAGATTCCGCGATACGCCTCGAGCCGGCTCGGCGGGCGCGGCAGATCGTCGTCGGCGACGCCGAGCATGCCGAGCACCTCGCGTATCTGCGACAGCGTGCTGCGCGCATCCACCGAGCCGATCATCGCGACGCGATTGCCCGCGATCAACGCCTCGCCGGCCTGGTGAGGATTCGTGGCGGACGCGAGTGCGCGAGCGATGTCGATCGCGGCGGTGGTCGCGTGTGCGCCGAGCTGACCGAGCAGGTAGATCGCGGTGCGTGCTTCGCGGTCGCCGCGGCGGACCACGGCGCGCAACGGCTCGACGAGCGCGGGCCCGTGCATCGCCGAGTGTCGCGTGATCGCGCCGAGCACCGCACCACGGACCTCGGGATCGACATCCTCGAGCAGCGCGATCAACAGGCGCTCGATCTCGTTCGGGTACGACCGCCTCGCATGACCGAGCGCGAACGGGCCCGTCGCGATCGTGCGGATCGCCGCGGCACGCACGGCGCCGACCGGATCCTGCATCGCCGCCAGCAGCTGCGCTTCGTCGAGCCGCGCCCGCACCGCGTGCAGGCCATCGATCGCGGAGGCTCGCACGCCACCGTCGGTCGAGCGCAGATACGGCTGTAGTGCCGCCGCGACCTTCGCGCGTGGCTTGTCGGCGGCATGCGCGCAGACGGCGATCGCCTCGGCACGCAGGATGTCGGCCTCGACGCCGGCGATCGCATCGGCTGCGGCATCACGGCCGCGCGTCGCCGACCCCGCGATGACGGCGGCAAGCTCGCTGGCGTAGCTGCCGATCGAGGCCTGCGGGATCGCGCGAATGCCGAGCACGCGGCGTGCGAGCGCTGGGTCCGCCAGCAACGCACGCACGTCGAGCTTCTGACCGACGGCGAGGTCGCGCGACAGCACGCGCGGCGGCGGCGCGAGCGTATCGAGCAACGCGGCTGGAGCCATCCCGAGTGCGACCTCGGGCGCCGGCGCCGCGGGACGCGGTGCGCCGTTGAACGGCTCGAACAGCACGGTGAGCAGCTCGCGCAGCCGGCTGTACGCGCGGGCTGGTTGCTCCGCCGCCATCGCCAGCTGGGCAACGCCCCAGGTCACCTGCCGGCGCGCACTCGACGGGCGATGCAGGCGTTCGAGCGGAGCGGCGGCCTGCAGCGCTTGCTCGATCGTCGACCGCGAGCTCGTCGGATCACCTGCCTCGTCGAGCGCGAGGAGCGCGACGCGCAGGATTGGTTCGGCGGCGGTCACGCGCCGTTGGTATCACCTCGGCTGTCGACCCTGCGCAGCTATTGCACGACGCGTTCGACCGCACCGTCGGGCACCCAGCCACTGGTGCCGTTCGCGAGCGAGATCCGTGCCCAGCTGTCGCGGCGCTCGAGGATCGTGACCTCGACTCCACGCGGCAGCGGCTCGGTCAGCGCGGCGGGCGCACCGGCAGAGTCGGCCGCCCGGAGCGTCACGCTGTCCGTCACGACAGCATCGTCGGTGTGGCGATCCTCGAGCAGCACCGACGCGAGCATCGCGATCCACATCGCGAGGGCAAGGCCGGCGAGGGCGAGCAACCCGGAGCGGCGACGCGCGCCGCGCCATGGCACGACGAGGAGCACGGCGATCGCGAACGCGAAGGCACCGAAGAGCAACCGGCGCGCGCGAGGCCAGCGATGGAAGAATAGCAACGTGTCGGTGGCGCCGGCCGTCACGCTCGGTTGCATGCGTTCCGGTAGCCGGCCGCGCAGCCACGCGAGGTTGTGACGCGCGCGTGCGTTGCTTGGATCGAGCGCGAGCGCGCGGCGGTAGGCGAGGGTGGCGGTGCCGACTTCGCCGGCACCGAGCGCGGCATTGCCCCAGTCCGCGAGGAGCTCGGGGCGATCGGGGTGCGCGCGTGCGGCTTCACCGAGCGCGACCGCTGCGCGCGCGAACGCCGCCTTGCGACCGCTCGCATCGCCGGTCAGCTCCATCGCGTATTGATACGAGGCGCGGCCATCGCCGAGCGCATCGGCCTGCGCGTCACCGGGCATCGTCAACGCGGCGAGCACGACCACGGCCGCGGCTGTCTTACCGCCGCGCGCGCGACGCTCTTCGCCGAGCCAGCGCCGCAGCAGGCCGGCGGCATCCGAGCGCAGATCCGTAGAGAGCGGCTTGCCGGCCGCGTCGGGAGAGAAGCTCTCGGTCTCGATTCGCGCGAGCAAGCCGCGATCGTCGAGCGGCCGACCGAGCACGCGCGCGACCTCGCGAAGCGCTGCGACCAGCGGGCCTGCGACTTCACGCGCCGGTGCGGCGGCGGCCTTGTCGAGCAGCGCCTCGACCTGCCTGCGCACCCCGCGCAGCTCGCCGGCTTCCTCGCGCGACTCGGCGGTGCGCAGCTGCCAGCTCCGGAAGCCGAGCAGTGCGAGTGGAATCGCATACAACACGCCGACCAGGATCCACAGGAGCGACCCACCAAGCGGCGTGTCCGCGGCGGCGGCGCTGCTCGATAGCGCGAGATCGGCGCTGACCAGCGAGCTGTCGTCGACAGTTTGCTGGGTCGTCGTCTTGCGCGTGCCGACGACGACGTCGTTCGCGCCGACCACGGTGCTGCCCTTGACCGACAGCGCGATCGGCTGGCTGTTGATCGTCTGGTACTTCGCCGCCTTCGGATCGAAGTAGGAAAACGCGATCGCCGGGATCTCGGTGGCGGGACCCGTGACCTGCGCGACCACCTTGAACGTCTTCGTCTTGCCGTCGGCCGACAGCTCGCCGGTTGGCGATTCGGCAGGCGCGGTGAACTTGTCCTTCGGCAGCCGGCCGGGGCCATCGAGCTTGCCGAGCGACAGCGTGTCGAGGCGCTGATCGGCCTTGATCGTGACCTCGAGCTCGACGGGCTCTCCGAGCGACACTACCGAGCGGCTCGCTCGCACGTCGATCGAGAACTGCTCGCCGACGGCACCGGCAAACGCGGGCGGGCGATCGGTCTCCGGCAGCGGCTTGATCTCGAGCGTGCGCGCGATGTCGAGCGCACGGAACAGGCGGGTCGCCGCGTTGCCGAAGAAGTCGCGGCGGCCGAACTGCAGCGCGGCGACCACGGAGGTCGGTGCGACCTCGAGCTTGCCTCCGGCCGGCACCGTGCGCGGCGCGACGAAGAAGTTCGCGACCAGACGCGTGTACTCGAGGCCGCCTTCGGTGACCTTGTCGACGTCGAACGGGAGCTCGAGATCCTTGGCACCCGCCGCGATCGTGATCGTGCGCCGCGAGCCCTGCGTGACGGGCGGGCCGCTGACAGTCAACGCGTCGCTGGTGGCGAGCGGCACCGAGAAGGTCTGGTCTTCGGGCTGTGCGCGGAACAGCCACGCGATCTTCACCGGCACGGTCTCGCCGACGAACACCGGTCGATCGGGCAACGCGAGCTGGACCTTCATGTCCTGCGTCGTCGGCACCGTGTCGACCTCGATCTCGCCGGCGCGCGTGGTCGCCGTCTTGCTGCCTTGCTTGACGGTCATGGCAGGCACGCGAAGCGTTCCCGCGCGGGGGACCACGATTCGCCACGACATCACCCACGTCACGCGCGTGTCGTCGACGCGGCGGCCGTTGACGATCGTGATCGAACGCGATGAATTCGGCTGCCAGCCGAGCGGCGTGATCTGCGCGTTCGGGATCTCGAGCTTCGGCTGATCGGGCGCCGGCGCTTCGTCGAAGCCGGAGACCGCCAGCTGGATCGTGAACGGCAGGTCGGCGTGCGGTCGCTCGCGCAGCTTGAGCTCCGCGGATTGCGCGTGCGCGGATCCGGCGAGCGCGAGCCCGAGCCCGAACGCGACGAGCGCGACGATGCCGAACCGCATCACCAGTCCTTCTCGACCGGATCGGAACCGGCCTCTCGATCGCGCCGGCGCTTCTGCTGTCGCGCGTCGTTGTCGCGCGCGCGTTGCGCGGCGCCCTGCTGCTGTTGCTGCTCGTCTTGCTTCTTCTGCTGGTCCTGCTGCTGCTGATCGTCCTGTTTCTTCTTCTGATCCTGCTTCTGCTGGTCCTGTGGCTTCTGCTTCGGCGGCTGCAACAAGCGGAGCGCGGCCTCGAGGTGCTCGATCGCCTTTCCTTGATCCTCGAGCGCTGGCTTGATGCTCTGGCTGGTCTGTGTCGAGTCACGCGCCTTGGTCAGCGTGCCGCGTGCACCGTCGATCGACGAGTCCGCCTGACGCACTTCTTCGGCCGCGGCCGACAGCGTCTTCGCATCGGGCTGACCTTGCTGCGGGGGTTGCCCGGACTTGCCGGCTGCATCTGCCTGGGCAGCGAGCGCCTCGACGATCGCCTTCGCCATCTGCGAGTGCTCGTCCTCGCGCGTGATCAAGCCCGGCAGCTTGGGTGCGCGTGCGAAGTCATCCGCGCCGGCGATTGCCGACGTCTGATCGCGGGTCTCGCCCTGATCGCGGATCAGCTGCTGGAGGTGCTCGATCACCGAGAACAACAGCTTACGCAGCTCGGTGAGCTTGGCGTCGGCGTCACCCTGCGGCGGTAGTGGATCCTTGTTGTCGGCGAGAGCCTTCGCGAGCGCGTCGAGGGCCATCGCGGCTTCTCCGCGGAGCTGCTCGGCGCGCGCGAGCTGCTGCTTCGACGCCGCGAGCTGCTGCTCGTGCGCGGCTTTGTCCTTTGGATCGATCGCTCCACCGCCCTGGGGCGGTTGCGGCCCGGGAGCCTTCTCGGCGTCCGCGAGCGCATCGGCGATCAGCCCCTGCAGCCGCTTCATGCG
>JACCYD010001115.1 GCA_013696695.1 Deltaproteobacteria bacterium
GTAGATCAGGCCGAGGCGGAAGCACAGCGTCTTCAGGGTCTCGGCGTCGCGCTCGAGTCGCGCACGTGCCATCAACGCATCGGCGGCGTCTTGCCAGTTGCCAAGCTCCCACGCGATGTCGGCGATCGACGAGTGCGATCGCAGATCGTTCGGATCGTAGTCGAGGATCGCGCGGTAGTGCCTGGTAGCGGTTTCGCGATCCGAGAGGAAGTTGCGATGCAGCTCGGCGAGCGCGCGGTGCAGCTCGATCTTGTGCTGGTAGTCATCCTCGACCTCGAGGCGCTGCGCGAGCAGCGTCGCGAGATCGTCGTGGTTGCCGTCTTCCTGGAGGAGGATCCGCAACCGCAGAAACGAATCGCGATGCGCGGACTCGGCCTCGAGCGAGCGCCGGAACGCTTGCATCGCCTGGTCGGCGACCAGGCCCTTGTCCATCAATGCGACCCCGGCGAAGTGATGAAGCGCGGCGCGGAGCGAGGGCTCTTGCGAGGCCACGGCCTGACGTGTCGCGGCCTCGGCGACGTCGATCCACAACGCGCCCTTGAGCGCGGCCTGGCGCCAGCCTTCGAGCGCCGGGATGTGGCCGGGCAGCGCGGCCTCGGCCTTGCCGAACCGCTGGACGGCCTCGTCGATCTGCCCGATCTCGGCGAGCGTCTCGCCGGCGCGCGTCCAGAACGCGGCCTGCGTCTTCGGATCACCTTCGAAGTACGCCGCGATCTGTTCCTCGAGCTTCGCGAGCTCTGCCGACGGGCCGCCACGACGCACGATCGATTCGAGGTGAAGCAGCGCGAGGCGCGCCGAGGTGCCCTGCGTCGGCTGCGTGTCGAGCACGGCCCGGTAGATCTCGGCGAGCTCGGTCTCGGGCACGCTCTCGCGCGTCGCCAGGCCAGCAACGTCGAGATGGAGCGCCGCGCGATCGTTCGCGAAGGCCGCGGGCACGACGCCGAGCTCCGCCTTGCGGAGCCGTAGCAGCTCGCCGTACTCGTCGTTGACCGCGTAGCTGCGCTCGAGCCGGTGCATCAGATCGATGCGGCCCGGATCGGCCTGCGATGCGCTCTCGAGGGCGATCTGCGCCGCACCCTCGTCGCCGCGGATCTCGGCGTCGATCTGCGCGATCCACTCGTACGAGGCTGCCTTCGAGGCGCCGTCTTCGCCGGCTTCGGCGGTGCGTAGTTGCGACAGCGCGAGGGCGGTGAGTGGAGCCGGATCGCGTTGTTCGGTGGCGACGCGGATCAGCGGCACCGTGGCGAGCGGATCGGCGGGCCGGAGCTCGAGCGCACGCTGGTAGAGCGCGAGGGCGGCCGCGACATCGCCGTGCGAATGCGCGAGATCGGCGTCGCGAACGATCCGGACGAACGCGTCATCGCGGTTGGCACCCGGAGGCGGCTCGCTTCGTCGCCCGGCTTGCCAGGAAGAGTTGGCGACGGTCGGCCGATCGCCGGCACGGCGGCGAGCCGCGGCGAGCAGATCTGGAATCACGCCGAGTGTCGGCAGCGCGCTCTCGACGAGCTGGAGCAATTTCGTCGCGCGCGCCGCATCGCCCGCATCGAGGGAGAGCTGTGCGGCGCGCAGACGCAGCGTCGCGATCTCGGTCGAGGCGCGGATCCCGTCGAGGTGGCTCGCTCGCTCCTCGAGCGCACCCGCGGCATCGCCGAGCTCGCCAGCCCGCGCGGCCGCCAGGATCAAGGCGACGGCGCGCCGCGGATCTTCGACCGGCTGGATGTCGCGCAGGATCGACTCGGCGCGCTGCGGATCGTCGCCGACCAGGCGAGCGCGGCGGAACGCGAGGCTGCCAGCCGCGATCACGCTCGGCTGGGTCAGCTGCTTCTCGGCAGCTTGTGCGCGCGCCAGCACCTCACCCATCACGTCGCGATCGCCGGGCCGGTTCGCGAGCGTGATCGCGGCGGCGTGTGCCGCCGGATCGTGCGCGTTCTGCTCGAGCACCGCATCCCACGCGGCAAGTGCGGCCGCGGTCAACCGTTGCATCTCGTCGTTGCTGACGCCGTCATCGAGGGCTGCCGCCGCACCGACGGCTTCCTCCCACGCGATCGCGCTGCGGAGCTTGGCGACCTCGGCGTCGAGTTGTTCGCCCGGATCTTTCGCGAGCTCCGCGAACAGCTCCGCGCGCTCGGTCCACTTGCCTGCCGCGGCATACGCTTCGCCGAGCGCCTCGACGAGTGCGAGCGAGCCGGGGCGCGCCGCCCTGCCCTGCGCGAGCACTTCGATCGCGCTGTCGAGCTGACCTTGCGCCATCAAGCCGTACGCGGCGCGGAGTCGTGCACGATCGCGTTCCGGATCCGCGGCGATCGCGAGGTCGACATCGATCGCGGCTTGTGTTGCCTCGGCTGCGACGTGCGAGGTGCGCAGCTGCGCAGCGGCGTAATCGTCGTCGGGATCCTGCGCGAGCGTGATCGCCCACAGCTCCGCGGACTGCGAGGCGTCGAGCTCGGCTGCGCGTGCAGCGGCATAGGCGCGCTCGGTGGGTGCGTTGGTGGTGCGCGCCCAGTGGGAGAACGCTGCAGCCGCGACTTCCCCCGACACGCCCTCGGCGGCGAGGCGAGCGACCAGCGGATCCGATGGCGCAGCGACCGTGGCCATCGCCCCTGCCGTCGCCGCGATCTCGGCGTCGTTGGTGGGAGCCCATTGTTGGGCGCGGATCGCTGCGGCCGCGGCGGTGATCGGATCGCCGGACTCGACCTGGCGAGCGACATCGAGCAACGCGCGCGCGGCACCGCCGCCATCGGCGTGCGCGGCGGCGTGACGGACCGCACCGAGCCGGGCTGCGATCGCGTGTGGATCGGACTCGGCGGCAGCAGTGAACCAGGTCGCTGCTGCCGCGGTGTCGTTGTGATGCGCCGCGAGGATGCCGCGCGCCGACTGGACCGCGGCGCGG
>JACCYD010001203.1 GCA_013696695.1 Deltaproteobacteria bacterium
GTACGTGACGTCGTGTCCGATCGACATCGGCGGCTGCCGGGATGGCGACATCCGGCGGCCCGACGGCGACAGCCTCTTCGAGATCGATTGTCGCCCGCCGGTGATCGCGCCGCCTCGCGACAGCGCGCGCCACTGATCGGGTGGCAGGCCCGAAGCCGCCAGACTCGCCGCCTCGGCCATCGCCATCGCGCTCTGAAATCGGCGCTCCGGAGCCTTCTCGAGCGCGGTCAGGATCACCTGCTCGAGCGCGGGCGGAAGATCGGGACGCAAGCGCGACGGCGGCACCGGCGCGGCTTCGAGATGCTGGCGCATGAGATCGAACAACGTCTCGCCGTCGAATGGCACGCGGCCGGTGACCGCCTCGTAGAGCACGATGCCGGCCGCATAGACATCCGTGCGCGGATCGACGGTGCCTGCCGTGATCTGTTCCGGTGCCATGTACGCCGGCGTGCCGAGGAGCGCACCGGTCGCGGTGCGCGGCGACAGATGCGAGAGGCCGGGCGCGAGCTTCGCGATGCCGAAGTCGAGCACCTTCGCGTGGCCTTCGCCGGTGACGATGATGTTGTCGGGCTTGAGATCGCGATGGACGATGCCGATCTGGTGCGCGGCTTCGAGCGCCGACAGCACCTCGGTGATCACTTGCACGATGCCGCCGAGCGGCGGTGGCCCCGCTGAGCCGGGGCGCACGAGCGGGCCAAGCGTCGAGCCCTCGACGTACTCCATCACGATGTACGGCCGCCCATCGTCGAGCCGCGCGAGGTCGAGCACGCTGACGATCGACTCGTGGCGGATCAAGTTCACGGCCTTCGCTTCGGCGAAGAACCGCTCGAGCAGCGCGGGATCACGGGCGCACTGATCACTGAGGATCTTGACCGCGACGCGACTACCGATCGCGGGCTGCACGCCGAGGTAGACGCGACCCATGCCGCCCTCTCCGAGCAGCGCCGCGAGCCGATAGCGACCGACGTCGGTGCCGAGCAACGGGTCGTCCGTCGGCACCAACGCGCGGCCGTCTGCCGGGCAATACCCGGGTTGGTCGTGGCGCTGGCCACACTCGGCACACACGAACATCGCTACCGCCTGGCGTCCTCGGCGAACAACATCCTTCGACGATACACAGGCTTGTCCCAGGCTGCTTGAAAAGCGCGCGCCCCAGCGCGGCGCGCACGCGGTCATGACGCAACGCGCTCGGTTCCTCGTCGAGAAACGGCCTTCTCGTTTGGGGCACGAGGGGTAGGCTTGGAGATGCGGCACCTGATGTTGATGGTCGTCGCCGGAGCCTGCGGAGCGGCGCCGCCCGCGCCGACGATCGCCAATCGTCAGGCCTCCGAGCCGCTCGCATGCACCGATGCCGTGGTCGAGCGGCTGACCGCCGTGCTCAAGGATCGGTGGGGACTTCACGCGCTGACGCTGCGTTGCGAAGCCGGCCAGTTCCACAGCGCCGGGTTCTTCATCGAGGCGCAGATCGCCGGGCTCCGGCGCACCGGCATCGTCGATCCGAGCGGCACCGACCTGGTGCCGTTTCGCGACGAGCCTGCGGCCGAGCCGTTCACGTTCATCACCGGCTATCGCACGGCGGATCTCGACGGCGATGGCGAGGACGAGATCATCGAGAGCTGGCGGCGCGTGCCGTCGACCGCAGTCTCGCTTCATCCTGACAACTGGCTCTTGATCCGATTGGTCACCGGCAAGCGTCTCGTGCGGATCAAGGGACCGTATGTCAGCCGCTACCACCCCGAGCTCGGCGGTTGCCAGGGCACGTGGCAGCTGCGACCGCGCGATGGCGTGTTGACGATCGACGTCGCGGTCAACGTGCTGCCGGGAATTCCACCGACCGATTGCTTACCCGCGGGCAAGCATCGGTTCTCGCTGGTCGGGCGGTCGTTGACGCGCGCGCTGCGCCGTTAGTCGAGGTTCTTCTCCCAGCTGCCGTACATCGGGTTCGGCAGCAGCCAGAACGAATCGCCGAAGCTCGCGAACGCTGCATCGGGCTGCTTGCGAACATCCTGCGTCAGGAGCGGGAAGTCCTGGATGTTGTCGCCGATGTACATCAGCGTTGGCATCGCGGCGAGACCGGCGATCCCGGTGGTACCCGCGGTGATCGAGTCGAAGCGCGGATTCTTATCTGACGGGCCGGCCTTGCACAGGATGCCGTCGTAGACGAAGCCCTGCGCCTTCAAGTTGTCTTCGGTTGGACCACACTCGAAGGCGGCGACACGGTTCGAGACGAAGATCAGCTTGCCGCCGAGCGCCTTCACCTTCTTGGTGAACGCGAGGGCACCGGGCAGCGGCAGCGCGGCGCGCTCGTCGACCCACTGCCCCCACGTGACCGGCGAGTAGCCGAGTCCGAGATCGGCGCGG
>JACCYD010001217.1 GCA_013696695.1 Deltaproteobacteria bacterium
AGGGCGTGCGCGCAGCTTCTGCTCACTCCTCGAGCTCGTGCACGGCCGCGGCGAGCTTGCTCTCGAGCTCGGCGACTTGTTTCGCGAGCGCGGACTCGCGCGACTCCTCTTTGAAGTACGAGACGTCGTGCGCGTGCGGCACTGCCTTCGCATCGGTGATGAAGCGATCGATCGAGCTCTCGAACGTGGGGAGCGAGTGGCGCTTGGCGAGGTTCTTCGCCTTGCGTGGGGCGGGGCGATAGACCTCGTCCGCGTCCTCGTCGTACGCGGATAGACCTGTCGACCGAGGTGCCGTTTCGGACGCCTCCGCTCCATCCCCCTTCGCGCTGTCGGGATCCTCGGCCATCAACCCTCCGGCGAACGTCAATTGTATCAACGATCCACGACCACCGCTCACTTGGAGATTCGCCCGGTCGTGACGGCAGGCGTATGCTTTCGGCCATGGGTGTTCGTGGGGTCCCGGACGACGACCGGGCAACGGTCGATCTCGGCCCGCGAGCGATCAGCGCCCCGGTCACCGAGTCCCTCGAAGATCCGTTCGATGACGAGCCGATCGCTCTGGAGCCCGGTGCGGAGCGGACCAGCACGGTCCACGCACCTCCGCCCACCGACATGGTGCACCAGCTGCCTACGCAGCAGCTGCCCAGCCGCGCGAAGCGCCCATCGTCGTCTGCCACGCCTTCGCTATCCCGTCTGTCGTCGACGGTGTCGTCGCCGGTCGAGGCGATGCGGCATGACGAGGTCACGCGAACCCGAATCTTTCTCAAGATCGCGATCGCCACCTGCTTCGCCGGCGCGTTCGTCGCACTGATCACCGGCGGCGATCCGATCGCGTTTCGCATCATCTGCGTGTCGTGCGGCGTGACCGTGGTCGGCGCCGTGTGGATGCTGCACCTCGCACGCGATGTCGCCACATACACGCCGCGCCATGCGCTCGCGCCTGCGATGGTGATCGCGGTCGGCTCGTTCGGCGGTGTCTATTACTGGGGCGTCGCCTCGCCGGTGGCCGCGATGCTGACCTACGGCATCTTCTTCTTCAGCCTCGGCGTCAACGCCCGGATCGTCACCGCGATGTACGTCCTGGTCTCGATCCTCCACGCCGCGCTCGGCCTCGCGATCATGGGCGACCTCATCGTCGATCGCGGCATCGTCAACATGACCGGGCTGCGGACGATCGACCAGGTCGGCCTGCTCGCCGTGATCGAGTTCCTGTATTTCATCACCTTCTTCACTGCCCGCGTCAGCCAGCGCGCGACGCTCGAGTCGATGACGCACCTCGAACAGGCGGCGAAGACGGTGGCGCACCGCGAAGCCCTGCTCGCCGAGGCCCGCGCCGAGCTCGATCGCGCACTCAAGATCGGTGGGCCGGGGCGGTTCACCGATCAGGTGGTCGGCAACTTCAAGCTCGGCGTCCTGATCGGACGCGGCGGCATGGGCGAGGTCTACGAAGCTGTCGGGGTGACACCCGACCGGGCGAACACGGAGGCGGCGGTCAAGCTGCTCCACCCGGGCACGCTGGCCGACCCGACCCATGTCGCGCGGTTCCTGCGCGAGGCGCAGACCGCGGCCAAGATCGACTGCCCGCATGTCGTCCGCGTGCTCGAGGTCGGCATGACGATCGGGGAGATTCCGTACCTTGCAATGGAGCGGCTACGCGGCCACGACCTGGCGCACCAGCTCCGCCGGCATCGCAAGATCCCGCTCGCCACCGCCAAGCAGTTCGCCGGTGAGGTCGCGGTCGGGCTCGAGGCCGCTAGGTTGGCCGGGATCGTCCACCGCGACCTCAAGCCCCACAACGTGTTCCATGCCGAAGCTGCAGGCAGCCGGACCTGGAAGATCCTCGACTTCGGCGTCTCGAAATCCGGTGGGTCCGGGACGCTGACCAAGGGACACGTCATCGGGACGCCGGCCTACATGGCGCCCGAACAGGCCCGCGGCGAGGACGTCGATCACCGTGCCGACGTGTATTCGTTCGCGGCCATCCTCTATCGCTCGGTCACCGGGCACCCGTCGTTCACCGGTAAAGACGTGCCATCGATGCTCTACGACGTCGTCTACCGCGTTCCTACCCAGCCCTCGATCCTGGCGACGCTGCCCGCCGACGTCGATCGCGTGCTCGCGATCGGCCTCGCGAAGGAAGCGCGCGACCGGTTCGCGACCGCCGGCGAGCTCGCCGCCTGGTTCGGGCTCGCCATCACCGGCGAGCTCGATCCCGAGCAGCGCAGGCGCGGCGACGAGGTGATCGAGAAGTATCCGTGGGGCACGCGACCCGGGGCCGCGTGACGAGCGGGACAACAGTGATCGGCTGACGATCGCCGGCATCGACATACTCGCGCGCCAGTAGTACATGTAGAGGACTCCTCGCTGTGCGCATCCTGATCCTCTGGAACTTCATCGACGACGACGTGTACGAGCACTACCGTCGCGATGATCGACGCGCGGTCGACTGGGACCCGACGCTCCTCGTCGAGCCGTGGGACACCGTCGAGGAGGAGATGCAGCTGATCGTTCGCTCGCTCGAGACCAAGGGTCACGAGGTCTCGCTGGTGAACATCAAGGATGACTTCGCCGCGCTGCTCGGTGCGATCTCGAAGCACAAGCCCGAGCTGGTGATGAACCTGGTCGAGTTCTTCCACAACGACCCGGAGCACGAGCACCACGTGCCGGCGTTGTTCGAGCTGCTCGAGGTCCCGTACACCGGCAACAAGCCGCTCTCGCTGTCGCTGTGTCAGCGAAAGCCGCAGGCGAAGGCGATCATGGCCACGCAGGGCGTGCCGACGCCGAAGGGCATCGTCATCGAGATCGGCTCGAAGATGAAAGTCCCCGCCGAGCTGAAGTTCCCGATGATCGTCAAGCCGGCATACGACGACGCGTCGGGCGGCATCGATAGCGGCTCGGTCGTTCACGATCGCAAGGCGCTCGACACGCGGATCGCGAAGCTCCACTCCGAGAACAAGATGGCGGCGCTGGTCGAGGAGTACATCGAGGGCCGCGAGATCCACTGCGCGATCCTCGGCGATAAAGCGCTGCCGCTCTACGAGATGGTGTTCAAGGGCGGCCTCGACGACGACGGCAAGGAGCTGCCGCACATCATCACGTACCGCGCGAAGTGGGATCCCTACAGCCGCGATCACCACGCCGTCGAGGGCAAGTGCCCGCCCGAGGGCCTGTCGCCCGAGCTGGTCAAGCGCATCGAAGGCGTCGCGCTGTCGGCATATCGCGTGCTCGGCTGCCGCGATTACGCGCGCGTCGACATGCGCGTCGATACCGCCGGTAATGTCTACGTGCTCGAGGTCAACCCGAACCCCGATCTCGCCGAGTCCTGCGCGTTCGCCGCATCGGCGCGCGCGAGCGGACGCACCTACGCGTCGATGATCTGCGAGATCATCGAGGTCGCGATCGAGCGCAACAAGCAGCCGAAGGTGGTCAGCACCGGCTTCGATATGCTGCTCGACGAGTATCGCGCGCAGCACGCGGTCGAGATTCCGAAGAAGGCCGTGCGCTCGGGCCAACGCGGCTCGTAGGGGTAACTGGCGGCGGGGCGTCGAACGCCAGCCCGAACGACAGCTCGTCGTCGCGCAGCTGGACGCGAACCAGCCGCGTGGTCAGCGTGCGATTGCCGACCGCGAGCTGCGTGTGCGCCGCGACGCGCTTGCTGCGATCGACCCAGCCGATCAGGAAGTACTTCGACCACGCGCCGATCTCGATGACGGGATTCGCGCTCTGCGCCTCGAGATCGCGATCGAACGCGGTCGCCGTGACGACATCGCCCTGGAGCGCGATCGCGCCGCGCACGCCGACGCGGTGATACGAGCAGCCGCCGCGGTCCTGGAACGAATAGACCTTGAGCGGGTGCTTGCGATCCTCGGCGACGTAATCGAAGCGCGGCTGGAACTCGCCATCGGTAGACGGGGTCAGGCTGCGATCGAAGCGCTGCGGACCATGACCGTGGTCGATCGCCCAGTTCGCGAGCTCGGCGGCCGCGCTGCCGCTGATCTGCACGCCGATGTCGGCGCTGATCGGGTCACCGACCACCGGTAGAAGGCCGCGGCGGACGGGCAAGTCGGTCTCGATATCGATCACCAGGCCGCGGGGCGTCGAGTGGATGTGCTGGCGTGCGATCGGCACGTCGGGCAGCCGCAGCTTCATGCGCGTGACGTCGCCGAGCCGCGTCATCAAGCCTTCGCGCAGCGCATCCCACGCCGTACCCGTGAGCTCCGCGCCGAGCTTCTTCGCCGCGCCGTCGAGCGCGAACTTCGGGATCTTGCCCTTGAGCCGCTCTGGCACCCAGCGATCGATCGCGCCGCCGAGCGTGCGCTTCGCATCGGGCCCGAGCCTCGGGCTGACGCGCACCAGGTTCTGCGGGCCGAAACCGATCACGAGGTCCGAGCCGGTCTCCGTCTTCACGATCGTGGGGCGCACCTCGATGGTTGCCGCGACCTCGGTGATCAAAGTCTCGCCCTCGCGGATCTCGATCGTCGTGGCGAGTCGCACCATGCCGTCGGCACCGTGCTGGAGCACCGCCTCTCGCACGACCGCGACCGGTTTGATCGGCACTGGAAACAGCGCGATCTCCGGCGGCGCGAGCGCCATCGTCAGCGGCTCTTGCTCGAGCAGCCCCGCCATCACGCGATTCGCGTGGTCGTAGGGCACCGTGACGCGCACGTCGGCGCCGCGGTTCGGTGCGCCCGTACGGGCGAGCGCGGCCTTCGCGCGCTGG
>JACCYD010001227.1 GCA_013696695.1 Deltaproteobacteria bacterium
AGTAATCGATGACCACGCGCTCGGGATCGGCTGCCAGCGGGACGCCGAGCCGCGGATCGCCGTGAACGCGCGCGATGGCGTCCGCGATCCAGCGATCGCGCAGGGTGATGTTGAGGAAGCCCGGCCCGGCGATCTCGATGCGCTCGACCAGGTCGCTCGCGGGGATCGCCGCGACGATGCGAGCTGCGAGCGCCCTGCTCTGCCTGGCGTCGCCGAGGCGGCGGGCCAGCCCCATGGCGACGTTGCATTGCAAGTCAGCGCGGTCTGAGGACGTGACCTGCGGGTCGACCTCGGCATGCTCGGGCCCTGCCACCGCGATGACCGCACCCCGGACGAGCGCGCCGAATGCTGCTACCGGATCCACGTACCCTGCATAGCGAACAAACCGACCCGAGTCGACGTATCATCGCGCCATGCCGACGAGCCCCGCGTATGCACTGGCTCATACGTTCCTGCCGAACACCACGAAGCTCAAAGGGCCGACCACGATGATGGTCGCGCTCGAGAAGCGCGATCAGCCGTTCCTCGATGCGATCTGGAAACAGGCCTATATCGATCACAAGCCGAAGATCTACACGGTCGAACGCGACATCTATCGCATCGGTGTGATCGACCTGCCACCACCGAAGGATCTCGGAGAGGCCTTCTTCGCCGGTCTGGTGATCAAGAAGACCGACGTCACCTACGCCCGGTTCTTCCTGCTCGAGCACGATTACGTGCTCGCGAAGAAGGCGAGCTCCACCACCCTGACCGAGCGCGAAGGTATCCAGAGCGGCACGATCAAGCACTCCAAGCTCGGCCCTGGCTCCCCGGTGACCGGCGACTTCGCGGTCGATTCGATCGCGTTCGTCGATTGCTTCATGGAGCTGATCGTCCCGACGAAGGTGCAGAGCAAGCCGAAGTGGTAAATAGCGAATCGTGGCTGCGCCTCAGTACCTGATCGGCATCGACCTCGGCACGACGAACTCCGCCGTCGCCTACGTCGACACCCACGCCGCCGATCCTCGCGTGCGCGTGTTCGAGGTCCCGCAGCTGGTCGCACCGGGCGAGGTCACGCCACGCCGGCAGTTGCCATCGTTCGTCTATCTCGCCGGCGATATCGATCTCGCGCCACACGAGACGGCACTGCCGTGGCGACCGGTTGCCAGGACCGAGCGCGATCCGCAGGCCGCGGTGTCGACGCAGGTGCGTCCCGTCGTCGGCGAGCTCGCGCGCACGCAGGGCGCGCGCATGGCCTCGCGGATGATCGCTTCGGCGAAGTCGTGGCTGTGTCATCCCGGCGTCGATCGAGGCGCTGCGATCCTGCCGTGGGGCGAAAATGACGGTCCGAAGCTGTCACCGGTCGCCGCGCAGGCGCTGATCCTCGCCCACGTACGTGCGGCGTGGGACGACGAGCACCCCGACGATCCGTTCGACGAGCAAGAAGTGCTGGTCACCGTGCCCGCGTCGTTCGACGAGGGCGCGCGCGAGCTGACGCTGCAAGCCGCAGCGAGCGCGGGCTTCCCACCGGTCGTCCTCCTCGAGGAACCGCAGGCCGCGTTCTACGCCTGGATCGACAACATGAAGTCCGCCAAGGGCCTCGGGCCCGGCGAGCGCGTGCTGGTGTTCGACGTTGGCGGCGGCACCACCGACTTCACGCTGATCGAGGTCGATGCAAACGGCGATGGCTTCACGCGCACTGCTGTCGGCGATCACTTGCTGCTCGGTGGCGACAACCTCGATCTGACGCTCGCGAAGATCGTCGAGCAACGCGTTGTCCAGTCGGGCAAGAAGCTCGACACGCTGCAGTGGCACGGGCTCGTCCACGCGTGCCGGCTCGCGAAGGAGACGCTGCTGGGCGACAACCCGCCCGAGACCGCCCCGATCGTGGTCCAGAGTCGCGGCGCGAAGCTGATCGGCGGCACGCTGCGCGACGAGGTGTCTCGCGCCGAGCTTCACGCGGTGCTGTTCGACGGCTTCTTCCCGCTGGTCGCCAAGGATGCGCCGCTCGCGCGCGGCCGCGGAGGGCTCCAGGAGTTCGGCCTGCCATACGCCGCGGATCCGGCGGTCACCCGCCATCTCGCCGCCTTCCTGTCGCGCCATAACGCCGAGCGGGTCGACGCGATCCTGTTCAACGGTGGCGCGATGACGCCTGTGTCGCTGCGGGATCGCGTGCTCGATCAGATCGCGCAGTGGCAAGGCTCGCGTCCGCGCGAGCTCCCCGCCGCGATGCCGGAGCTCGCCGTCGCGCAGGGCGCCGCGTATTACGGGCTCGTTCGCCGCGGCCTCGCGACGCGGATCAAGGGTGGAACCCCGCGCGCGTACTACGTCGGCGTCGATGCCTCCGGGCTGCGCCGCCGCGTCCCCACCACCGAAGCACACGGTCAGCCCGAGGAGCCGGCGCGCTTCGCGGTGTGTCTCGCGCCACCAGGCCTCGAGGATGGCGCGCGCGTCCAGCTCGCCCGCGATTTCCGCCTGGTCACCAACCGGCCGGTGTCGTTTCGTCTGTATTCGTCGTCGACGCGCGAGGATCGACCGGGCGAGCTGGTGCCGATCGGCGACGGCAAGGCCGAGACCGTCGACGACGGCAGCGATCTGCTCGAGCTACCGCCGATCGTCACGGTGTTGCGCGCGCGCGGCCGCGGCGAGGTCACGGTGCGCCTCGAGATCCACATCACCGAGCTCGGTGCGCTCGAGATCTACTGCGTCGACGTCGAAGAGATCGGCGGCAAGCACGAGACCTGGCGCCTGGCGTTCGACATGCGCTCCGGTGGCGCTGCCCCTGCGGCCTCCACGTCGGCCGATGCTGCACATCCGAAGACCGACGAAGGAAAGGATCGCATCCGCGCGGCCTTCACCACGGCAGGTAACACGCTCGCGACGCTGACGCGCGATCTCGAGACGCTGCTCGAGGCGCGCCGCGACGACTGGTCGATGATGACGGCCCGCGCGCTGTTCGATGCGCTGGTCGACGTGATCGCCGAGCGCAAGCGGACTCCCGATCACGAGCAGCGCTGGCTCAACCTCGCCGGCTTCTTGTTGCGTCCGGGCACCGGGGCGCCACTCGATGCGTGGCGATCGCGCGTGATGTGGGGCGTGTTCAACGAGGGCCTCGCACATGGCAAGAGCGAGCCCGGCAAGCTCGCGTGGTGGATCGTGTGGCGGCG
This sequence comes from Deltaproteobacteria bacterium, assembly GCA_013696695.1. Taxonomy (GTDB): domain Bacteria; phylum Myxococcota_A; class Polyangia; order Haliangiales; family Haliangiaceae; genus JABFXX01. The sequence goes on from JACCYD010001227.1 coordinate 3,147, forward strand.
CATCGCGGGCGGCCTCGCGAAAGGCCAGCAGGATCAGATCTACGATCGGCTCGCGCAGCTGCTGCTGCCGAGTGCGAAGCAGCAGAAGAAGCTCGCCGAGGTCAAAGCCAGCAAGCAGGAGATGGCGGAGATGTGGCGCGTGGTCGCCAGCCTCGAGCGGTTGCCGACGCAGCACAAGCACAAGCTCGGCGACGAGGTGATCCGCCGGCTGGAATCGCGCAAGGGTCGCGAGGACGCCGTACACCTGTGGGCGCTGTCTCGCGTCGGTGCGCGCGTGCCGCTCTACGGTCCGCTCAACGCCGTGATCCCGGCGTCGAAGGTCAACGAATGGCTCGGCTACATCATGAGGTGGGACTGGCCCGAGCCCGACAAGGTCGCGTTCCCACTCGCGCAACTCGGCCGCCGCACCGGCGATCGCGCGCGCGATCTCGAGGACACCACGCGCGCGAAGCTCGCCGACTACGTGCGTGCGTTGCCCGGCGGCGATCGCGCCGTCGTGCTGATCGAACAGGTGGTCGCCCTCGAAGCGCGCGAGGAACGCGTCGCGCTCGGCGACACGCTACCCGCCGGTCTGCGCCTGGTCATCGACGACGACCGTGACCCGGAGACTCCGGCCTGACCGCCGCGCTGCTCGACGCGATCGCCGAGGCGCCGAACGACGACGGCCCACGCCTGGTCTACGCCGACTGGCTCCAGCAACAAGCCGACGAGACGGGGCGCGCACACGGCGAATACATCGCCCTCGCCTGCTCGACGCAGCGAAATCCGAAGCGCACGCTGAGGATGAGGGAGCTGTTCGACCGCCACGCAGATGCCTGGCTCGGCCCGGTCGCCACGGTCACCGATCCGCGGCGCCGGTCATGGGCGCGCGGCTTCCTCGACGGCTGCTCGATGATCGCGCGCCGCCCGCACCCTGACGTCGAGCCAACACTCGGTCATGCTGCGTGGCGAACGCTCCGCGTGCTGACAGCCCACGACACGACGATTCCGTACAACGAGGTCACTCGACTGATCTGCGAGACCTCGAATCTCAAGGCGCTCTACGTCCCGCAGCTCTCGCTCGATGTGATCGCGGCGTCCGCACACGCACCTCGCATCACCGAGCTCGCGGTGGCGCCCTCGGGCTCGCAGCTTCATCAGCTGTTCCCGCTGCTCTCCGCCGAGTGCTTTGCCGGCGTTCGGCGGCTTCATCTGTTCGGCGCGGTCCCCGCGATGCTCCCGGAGGTCGAACGCAAGGACCTCACGCTGATCGTCATCACCGTGCCCGGCACGATCCAGTACTGGCTCCCGGCGCTCGACGAAGCGCGCTCGCGACTCACCGAGGTGCGGTTGGTGTCGTCGGTGTTTCCGCTGCTCGAACGCCGCGGCATGGAGCTCGTGCTGCAACCCGACGAGGATCGCCGCTGGAACCGGCTCGAGGTTCGGTGGAGCGAACACGACGAGGCGCGGCTGCGTGACGCCATCATCCATCGGCTCGGCCAGCTCCCTGTTGGAAGCCTCAGCCGGCTGTCCTTTGTCGGTCCGCCGACCGCGCAGTTCGACGTCGCCCGCTGGAAGACCCGGGTGCTCCATGCGGTCCGCCATCTCGATCTCGCGATCGACTAGGCTCGACCGCATGGTCGTCGTGAAGGTCCGGTACCCCGACGGGCGCACGAAGCGCCTGCGGTTCGACCGCACGTTCACGATCGGCACGATCAGCAACAGCGACGTCTCGCTCGAGCACGCGGGACATCAGGTCCAGACCGCGATCGCGATCGCCGACCCCGACGTCCGACTCGACGTTCGTGGCCGGAGCGTGATCACGCTGCGTCTCAACGACTGGCACGTCGATCCCGACTTCGTTCACGTGCTCCACGTCGGCGACAGGTTACAGCTCGCAGATCATCTGATCGTCTTCGAGCTGGTGGCGGGTACCGCCGAGGAGGTTCGCCGCGCGCTTGGTGAGAGCTCGCGGGATCCCGATGTCGCGGAGGCCGAGATCCTCGCCGCTCTACGCGCTGATCCAACCGACGCGATGGTCCGCGAGGTCTACGCCGATTGGCTCGACGGTCACGAGCGCTGTAACGAAGCCGAATTCGTGCGGTTGCAGTGGCTGCCCGACGGGAAGCGCGTGACGGACAACGAAGCCTTCTCGTCGGAGTGGATGTCGCATCAACCTCAGGCGATCCGGCTGCGCCTTCGCGATCTCGCGCAGCTCTCGGATCCGAGTCGCCGCGCGCTGGTGTCGCGCCCGACGGTGCTGTGCCGCCATACCTCCGAACCATGTCCCCGTATTTGGGACGCATTCGCACTCACCCCCGTCGACACCACTCGCTCGTGTGCGACGTGCAAGCACGACGTCGAGTTCTGCTCGACGCTCCAGGACGTCTCGGAGCTCGGATTCCAGGCGATGCCGGTCGCGCTCGATCCGTTCCTCGTCGCCGAAACGGCTCGCGACGCCTACTACAGCCTCCACCGCGACTTCGACGAGCCAACCAATCCGGTGTTCGAAGACGACGACTAGATGTGCTCGGCTGAGGTTGCGATCCGGTCATGCTCGAAGCGGCCTCCCCGTGTAGGTCCAGCGGAAGGGTTTGGCGAGAACGTCGTTGAAATAGTCGATGAACTTCACGACGCGCGTGCGCA
>JACCYD010001291.1 GCA_013696695.1 Deltaproteobacteria bacterium
AAAGCGAGGCTGTTGCGCATTGGACCCCCTGTAAGTCGGTCGCGAGCCTACCAACTGGGCGATGGCTGTCTACAGCATTATTGAACTAGAGTTCCGTTTCACGATCGCTTGCGCTGACAGACGCTGAGACGGACGTGCGCCGGACCGTGGGCCTCGTGTCCTCGATCGATCGAGTATGCTGGCCCACGATGACGCGGTTCGACGTCGACCTGTTCGTGATCGGCGGTGGATCCGGAGGCGTGCGGGCTGCACGCGTGGCGGCCGAGCACGGCGCGAAGGTGATCATCGCAGAGGCCGATCGCTGGGGTGGCACCTGCGTGATCCGCGGTTGCGTCCCGAAGAAGTTGCTCGTGTATGCGAGCGAGGTCAGTCGCTCGATCGACGACGCACGCGGTCATGGCTGGACGATCGAAGGAGCGCGCCATGACTGGCCGTCGCTGATCGCGGCGAAAGACAACGAGATCGCGAGGCTGTCGAAGGCGTACGCCGAACGCTTGAAGAAGGCCGGCGTCGAGATCGTGCACGGTCGAGCTACCGTCACCGAACGCCATGCCGTCACGGTCGATGGCCGCACCGTCACCGCCGCTCACATTCTGATTGCCGTCGGCGGCGTTCCGAAGCGACCGCCTGGCAACTGGATCACCTCCGACGAGGCGTTCCACCTCCCGCAGTTGCCGACGCGCGTTGGCATCCTCGGCGGCGGCTATATCGGGGTCGAGTTCGCGCACATCTTTGCGGGGCTCGGCTCGAAGGTGACGCTGGTCCACCGCGACACCCACGTGCTCCGAGGCTTCGACCCCGACGTCCGCGAGCAGGCGACCAAGGGCCTCACCGCCCACGGCATCGACGTCATCGCGTGTAACGAAGTGGTGATGACCGGCCCGACCACGCTGAAGGCTGGCGCCAGATCCATCGAGGTCGATTGCGCGATGGCGGCGATCGGCCGCTCGCCATGCACCCCGGGCCTCGGCCTCACCGAGGTCGGCGTCAAGCTCGACGGCCGCGGCGCGGTGATCGTCGACGAGATGTCGCGCTCCAGCGTGCCGCACATCTATGCGGTCGGCGATGTGTCGGGCCGCGTCGCGCTGACGCCGGTCGCGATCCGCGAAGGTCACGCCGTCGCCGACACGTTGTTCGGCAAGCGCCCGACGCCGATCCATCACCGACTGATCCCGACCGCGGTGTTCTCGCAGCCACCGTGCGCCGCGATCGGGTTCACCGAGCCCGCCGCGCGCGAAGCGGGCCACGACGTCGTCGTGTTTCGCGCGAAGTTCCGGCCGATGCGGTACGCACTGTCGGGCCGCGACGAGCAGGTGCTGATCAAGGTCGTCGTCGACAAGCAGGACGATCGCGTGCTCGGCGTGCATCTCGTCGGTCCCGACACGCCGGAGATCGTGCAAGCGATCGCTGTCGCGATGACGATGGGTGCGAAGAAGGCAGACCTCGATCGCACCTTCGCGCTCCATCCGACGACGGCCGAAGAGCTCGTCCTGCTCCGCTGAGAGCCGAGCGCCGCGCGAGTCACTGCGTGACGTACGCGTACTGGATGCACATCTCGCAGTCGGTGGTCTCGCAGAAGCCGATGTTCTGCGTGTCACCCGTCGTGTCGTAGTGGCAGGTCAGCTTGATGGTGTCGCCACCGTCGAGCGCGACCGGTTCCTCGAACCAGTAGAAGTGCTGCCAGTGGAAGCTCCAGTTCACGAGATCCATCAGGCAGCGATCGTTGTCGCTCGCGACCGTGAGCTTCGCCGCCGTGCCGCGCTGGTGCATGTGGACGCCGGAGCCCCAGATGCGCGCGCTGGGCAAGGCATTGGGAATCGTCACGGTGCCGGTCGAGGTGGCATCGATCTGTTGCGGCGGCAGGTTGACGTTGCCGCTGATGCGAGCCATCTGCGCCGGGACCTGGACCGAATCCGCGAGATCGAGATCGATCGTCGTGCGATCGGTCCTGCCGTCGCTGTGGGCCGAGTTGTAGTGCATCTGCACCACCATCTTGCGGGCGCCGTCGACGCGGATGCCGGTGCTCGGCGGGAACACCGTGGCCTGGTTGCCCGGCACCCAGCCGACGAGGAACTTGGCTTCACCGGCCTGCGTCGGGCCCCCGTCGCAGCGATACGAGCTGCCACCGGCTGCCGCTTGCTTCGCCACCGCGTCGTCTTCGGCGGCCTGGTCGAGCGTGAATAGAATCACGTGGTGCGCGACCGTCAGGTTGCCGGGCTTGACGTGCGCGCCGACCACGAACTTGTCGGCGCCGATCGAATCGACGACGAAGCACGCGAACGTATCCGGCTGGTCGGTCGAGATCGTGAACGACGTGTTGGTATCGACCGTGTGATCGACCTGCGCGAGCCCACCCGGTGGCGGCGGCGGGGCGACGGTGTCGGCGGGATTGCCTTCGAGCTTGCCGCCGTTGATCCACGCGAGCAGCGTGTCGAGCTCGTCGTCGGTCATCCAGTGTGCATCGCGGAACGAGCCGCAGTCGCCGTTCTGATCGGCGTAGAACGGCGGCATCACGCGGTTCATCACGTCGTACGCCATCGGGAAGTCGGTAGCCGCGGCGACCGCGTCCTCGTACTTGACGAGCGCGAACGGTGCGAGCCGATCCGGATCTTCCGAATGGCACGACACGCAGTTGTCGTTGAAGATCCGCTGGACCTGGCCATAGAACACCGGCTCGGTGGTCGGGGTCGAAGCGTCATCGCCGGTCGGGACGACATCGTTTCCGCAGGCGGTGAGGAGCAGGCTCGCGATCAGCACACGGCGCATGGGCCCACGGATGTGCAGCCGATGTGCCCGCGTTTTGGCCCGGGATTTCGGCGATCTAGCCCGGCGTTGTCGTCTGCTCCGGCGGACACTGTCCGCTCGACCAGGCAGGGGACTGTTCTTACTTCCAGTACGCGATCACTAGTTAGAATTGCGCGGGCCGTCGGGGACGGTTCTTACTTTCGCTTCCCGAGCAGCTCGGACAGATGGGATCGCGTCATCTTCGCGATCCGCGCCGCCTGCGAGACGTTGCCGCCGGCGCGCTCCAGCAGCGCGTCGAGGTACTGCGCCTCGAAGTGATCGAGCAGGG
>JACCYD010001315.1 GCA_013696695.1 Deltaproteobacteria bacterium
CCGTCGAAGAGCGCGACACCGCTCTCTGCGCAACCTTCGGGACCTTCCAGGCGGACCCGAAACTGATCGCAAATCACGTGGCCCGATTCCTGTGATCCACAGGCCGTGCGATTCTGTTTAGCCTCGCGTCGTCGCCGGCGCTCGGCACGTTCCTCCTCGCTGTACCGCAGCGAGGCCGGCTTCCATCGCCACGCCGCGAGCAGCGTGAGCGTCGCGTTCGGAATGCTTGCCAGCGGAAGCGCGAGCTCCGGATCGCGCTGCGAGATCAGGAACACGATCAGATAGACGGGCGTCGCCGGCCACAAGAACGGCTCGATCGTGATCGCCATCATTCCGGCGGCCATCGTGTAGAGGATCAAGTTCCAGCCGTAGATCTCCATCGTCGGTCGATCGGCGATCAGGCTGCCGAGCGCGACAGCGCCTTGGACGACGAACAGGAACAGGAACGTCACGGCGACGCGACGATTGAACCGCGTCGCCATCACACTCTCGCGCGCCCACCACGCAGCGATGCCGACCATGATGATCACACCGAATGCCCACGCGACGTGCGCCAGCGGTGGTGCCTCGCGAAACGCTCGTACTTGCGAGATCACGATCGGCAGGATCGTGAACGCGAGCCCGAACGTCAGCGTGAGCATCGCGCGCGTGCGCGTTCCGATCTGGCTGTCGTGATCGCGGCCGAGCCGCTCGAGCGCAGCGATGTGCTTCGAATGGTTCGCTGCTGCGACGCGTGCTTCGTCGAGGAGTGGGTGTGGCTCGGCGAGCTCGCCGAGGAGAGTCACCGCCGCCTGCGGGTGCTCGCGTGCGAGCTCGTACTTCGCCACCGCGACCACCGCCGCGGCGAGCCCTCGCCGCGCCGCCTCGTTATCGGGCCACACCGCGAGCGCGTCGCGAAAGCCGTAGCGACACGCGCCGAACAGCCGGTAGACATCGTGATCTTCACAGGCTGGGTCGGCGATCTTCGCGATCAGCTCGTCCAGCCGCTCGTGCGCGCGAACCGAGATCTGCTCCGAGCCGCGATGCTCGAGGTAGTTGCGCAGCGCGAGCTGCAGCTCGTCGACCGACGGATATCGCTCCTCGGGTTCCGGATGCATCGCGCGCGCGCAGATCCGCGCGAGCTCCGGCGGTGCACTCGCCGGGAGCTCGACGCGCGATGCGATCACGCTGACGATCACCGCGAACATGTTGCTACCGGCATGCGGAGGCTTGCCGGCGATCAGCTCGTAGAGCACCGCGCCCGCGAGATAGACATCGGTGCGCTCGGACACCCGCGGCCCGGTCTCACGCCCGAGCATCTCGGGCGCCATGTAGGACGGCGTGCCGGCGAGCTGCGTCGCATGGATCGCGAGCGGGAAGCGCCCGGTGCGGTCGTCGCGCAAGCTCACCGCGATGCCCCAGTCGAGCAGGTAGACCTCGCCGAAATCGCCGATCATCACGTTGGCCGGCTTGAGGTCGCGATGGACGATGCCGTGGCTGTGCGCGAACCGCAGCGCGTCGAGCACGCGCATCAGGATCCCGAGGTTCCACGCGATCAGATCCTTCGCGCCGAACTTGCGGACCACCTCGTCCGCGTTGTCCAGCAGTGCGCGCCACTCGACGCCCGCGATCTTCTTCATCACGATCGACGGCGTGCCATCCGGCTCGAGCTCGAGCGCGTGAACCGGGACGATGTTCGGATGCTCGAGCGCGCCGGTCACCCACGCCTCGCGTAGCAGATCGAGCGAGGCACTCGCACTGCGCTTCTCGGGCTTGAGCGTCTTGACCGCGACCTCTCGGCCCAGCGCGATCTGCTCCGCGCTGCGGACGATTCCCATCCCGCCCTGACCGATCACCTCCCCGAGCTGAACACGGTGCACGTCACCCGCGAGTGCCGCCACATCCGCGAGTGCTCGACCACCGCCGGTGCTCGGGGACGACATCTCGGGCACGATCGTCACACTCGGCCGGTTCTCGATCGTCGCGACCGTGTCCGCCCCGATCGTCGCCAGCCACGCGAGGGCCTGCTTCTGGTGGTCGTTGTCCGAGATAGCCCAGTTTACAGAGCTAATAAAATAGCCGGTACTCGGGCGGCAGCTGATCGGGCGACTCCACCGTCATTCCCAGATCGCGCAACAGGCCATCCCGCAGCGAGTAGATCCAGCCGTGCACGGTGAGCTGCTGTTTGCGCGACCACGCGTCCTGGACGATCGTGGTGTGACAGACGTTCGCGACCTGCGACTCGACGTTGAGCTCGGCCAGCCGATCGGCCCGCGCGTTCGGATCCTCGATCGCCGCCAGCTCTTCGCGGTTCCACAGATGGACATCGCGGATGTGGCGCAACCAGTTGTCGATCAGCCCGAGCGGTTGCGGGGACATCGCGGCACGAATCCCGCCGCAGCCGTAGTGACCGCACACGATCACGTGCTTCACCTTGAGCACGTCGACGGCGTACTGAAGCACCGAGAGACAATTGACGTCGGTGTGCTCGACGATGTTCGCGACGTTGCGGTGGACGAACAGCTCGCCTGGACGGCGACCGATGATCTGGTCCGGCGGCAGCCGGCTATCCGAGCACCCGATCCACAACAGCTCCGGCGTCTGCAGGGCCTCGAGGCGCTCGAAGAACCGCGGATCCTCGGCGACGGCTTCCTGCGCCCACCGACGGTTGGCCGCGAAGCAGTCGGCGAGGAGGCTCGGCCGCGAATCCCGGGTGGTGTCGCGCAAGACGGCGTCGTTGTGTCATGGATCGCCGCCGAGCGGCAACCCCGGTCACATCCACGGTTTGGTATCTTGCGGAGGCCGGAGTGTCGAACTGGGTGAACGAAGAGCTGACGTGCCGACGCTGTCATGCCTCCATCGCGGCGCGGCGCGCCTCGACCATCAACAT
>JACCYD010001355.1 GCA_013696695.1 Deltaproteobacteria bacterium
GACGACCGCGAGGCAGCTGATCACCTGGATCCCCGAAGACATGGCTTCGCCGCGAAGGCTACGCACCGGGCTTCCAGCGATCGCGCACGACCTCGAGCACCGCGAGCGCGGAGTCGACGCGATTGAACGGCGGCATCACGTAGACGCCTTGCACGCGATGCTTCACCCCGGCGAGCGCCTCGCGTGCGATCGCGATGCCTTCGGCGCGCGCGGCGGCCCCCGAGCCGACCTTGGCCATCCGCTCGCGGAACTCGGTGGGGATGCTCATGCCGGGCACTTCGTTGTGAAGGAACTCCGCGTTGCGATGCGACGCGAGCGGCAGGATGCCGACCATCACCGGTAGGCCGAGGGGCGCCATGTCGTCGAGGAACCGCTCGAGCGTGCGCGGGTCGTAGACCGGCTGGGTCATCACCAACTCGGCGCCCGCGGCCTTCTTGTCCTCGAGGCGACGCAGCTCGCGATCGCGATCGTGTGCGCCCGGCTCGGCGCCAGTGGCGAGGGTGAACGAGGTGGGCTCGCAGGGCTTGCCCGCGGGATCGACGCCGGCGTTGAGGCCGGAGGCGATCCGCAACAGGCCCACGGAGTCGACGTCGTAGACCGGCGTGGAGAACGGGTAGTCGCCCATCTTCGGGGGATCGCCGGTGATGATGACGAGGTTGTTGAGCCCGAGCGCCTGCGCGCCGAACAGGTGCGCGACGAGGCCGAGGAAGCTCTTGTCGCGCGCGCAGACGTGGAGGATGGGCTCGACCTTGGTCTCGGCGGCGAGCCGCGCGCACACCGCGATGTTCGCCATGCGAGCGGAGGCACGCGGACCATCGGCGATGTTGACGATGTCGGCGCCGGCGGCGACCAGCTCGTTGACCTGTTGCTTGGTCTTCGACAGATCGCTGTTTGCCGGTGCGGTGAGCTCGACGGAGACGACGAACTCGCCACGCGCGAGACGACTGCCCATCCGGCTGCGATCGCCGAGCGGGACCTTCGCTGCCGCGTGCGGCTTGATCTCGCGGACCTCGATCACGGACGGCTTCGGGCCGCGCTCGTCGATCTTCTCGCCGCGCAGCATGCGGACGGCGCCGAGCATCGAGCGTGTGTGCTCGGGCGTGGTGCCACAGCAGCCGCCGATCACGCGCACGCCGGACTTCAGCATGCGGCGGGCGAACACGCCGAAATGCTCGGGGTTCGCGACGTAGAGCGTGCGGCCCTCGACGGAGGCGGGTAGGCCGGCGTTCGGTTGGGCGATCACCGGCTTGCCGCGGCCGACCATGCCGACCGCGACTTGATAGAGCTCTGCCGGCCCGATCCCGCAGTTGCCACCGACGACATCTGCACCCGCGGCGATCAACCGATCGGCGATCTCCGCCGGGCCGAGCCCGCCATCCCCCTTGCCGGCGGCATCGAACACCATCATCGCGAGCACCGGCACGCGCGGGCCGCGCTCCTTGGCGACGCCGATCGCCGTCTCCATCTCGAGGATCGACGAGAACGTCTCGAGCATGATCGCGTCGACGCCGGCGAGCACCAGCGTGTCGATCTGCTCGGCGAGGGCAAACCGCGCGAGCTTGCGCTCACTGGCGCTCGCGATCCCGAACTTCGCACCGGTGGGCCCGACCGCGCCCGCGACATACGCGCGGTCACCGGCTGCTTCACGCGCGAGCGCGACGCCGCGACGGATGATATCGCCGGCTTGGTCGACGAGGCCGTGGCGAGCGAGCGCCATCCGGTTCGCGCCGAACGTGTTGGTCTCGACGAGCTCGGCGCCCGCGTTGACGTAATCGCGGTGCACCGCGGAGATCAGATCGGGCTGAGACAGGTTGAGCTCGTCGTAGCTGCGGGTGTGGAGCACGCCGCGCTCGTAGAGCAGCGAGCCCATCGCGCCATCGAGCAGCAACGGGCCGCTCTCGATCGCCTCCGCGAGCGGCTTCATCCTGCTCCGTTCGTCATGATCGGAAGTCTCGCCCGACGAGCCCGAGCGTACCGAGCTGACGGCGGACATCGCGCAACGCATCGCCGCGACCGACCTGCGCGAGGTGGCCGCCCTCGAACCACGAGATCGGGACGCCCCAGTGCGCGGCGAGGGCCTCGGCTTGATCGGGTGGCGTGATGCGATCGCCGCGACCCGCGATCACCGCGAGGCGCTCGCGCGGCAAGCGTGCGACTCGCGTCAGCGGTGCGTGAACCGCGAACGTCTCCTCGAGCAGCTCCTCGGTGATGCCCGCGCTCGCAGCGCGACGGCGCGTGGGGTTGGCCTCGCCGTGGCGCCACATCAGGCGGGCCATCGACACCGCGGGGATCATCGCGACCGCGAAATCGACGCCACCGATCGCGGCTTCCTCGTGACCGGCGATCGAAGCCCACAGCGCCGTGGTGTAGCCGCCGAGGCTCATGCCCATGACGCCCACCGAGGACGCGCCGCGATGGCGCAACCACAGCGCGAGCGCGCGCAGATCGTGGATCGCCTGGCCGAAGCCTTCGTTGGTGCGCAGTGGATTCGGCGATGGGAACAGCGCGCCCGATCGCATTGGCGATCGAGACTCCGGCGCGCGCGCACCGTGAAACGGCAACACGAAAGCAGCGACGTCGAAGCCGTGGCGCAGCCAGTACGGCACCACGAACGTGCGCGCCGTCATCCATTGATTACCGCCGCCCCAGCCGTGCAGGAACACGATCGTCGGCCGCCGTTGGGAGGGGCCTCCCTTACTCGAGCCGCTGGTCCACCAGCGCGCGTGAGCGACCGCGTTTTCGGTCACCGGATCGAGCAGCTCGCGCGCCTTCGGATGAAACGGCACGTAGGTGGACGGGTAGGTCAGGTCGACGATCTGGGTGCCGAGCGGGCCATCCCCATGCGAGCGCAGCGTGACGTCGGGGAGCTCCGGGGTCGGGAAGAACGGGCTCGGATGACCGAGCGTGCCAGCGCCGTACGCTGCCGCGAGCTCGACCAAGCGCGAGCGGGCATCCGGATCGATCTTCGGCGCGCGGGGGGCCATCTGCCGCTCCATCAAGCGGATGACGCTGCGATCGATCGCCGCACTAGCTTTGGTGAAAATGCTCACCGGGAGAAAACCCTACCGCGTTTGTGTGGGATGCGGGGCGCAGGAAGATCGGGCAGTTGAATCGATTTCGCGCTAAGACGTCTTATGTCCGTGCGGCTCGCGGCAGTCCTGATTTCCATCGCAGCGGTCCCGGCGGCCGCCGACACGTTCGGCGGGTTCTCCGGCGTCGACAAGCCCTACCTCGTCAACTCCGACCGCGTTTGCACGCCGGTCCGGGTCGAGGGCGGCACGGCCAAGGGTGCGCC
>JACCYD010001363.1 GCA_013696695.1 Deltaproteobacteria bacterium
GGCCGGGATGGATCCCCGTCGCCAGGTCGCGCGCGTCGGCGACGGTGTAGTTGGCGCCGTCGAAGAAACTGACGGCTGCGTTGTCGAGCAGGTTCTCGATCTGGTTGACCTCGGCGAAGTAGTTGGGCGCCTGATCCAGCGCAGCCAGCGCGATCTGGCTCTGGGTGCTCGCCGACCCGGGGATCACGGCGAGCACGTCGATCCCGAGCGCGACGCGCACGTTGCCGAGCACCATCGGGAACTGCAGATTTCCGTACAGGTTGTTGTCGGCGCCGAGCTCGCCGTCGAAGCGGAGGGCGTCGGACTTCTGAGTGAAGACCGCGCTGAGGTCGCCGCCGCCGGTGGTGAACGGCTGATCGCCGGGCGCCATCGTGGCGAACAGGGCGATGGTGTCGCCGGGTGTCGACGGGTTCGGATCGCAGACGTCGCCGACACCATCGCCATCGCCATCGGTCTGGACGGCAGGAAGATGGGGGCACGTGTCCGAGGTGTCGGGGATGCCATCGCCGTCCTCGTCATGGGCGGCGTTGGTGGCGTCGGCGGCCGCGTCCTCGGTGACCAGCGGAGACGCGTCGAACCCGAGACGGCCGCATGCCGCGAGCGCAACAAGGCTGGCCAGCCGAACCATCGCGATCGAGGATACCTGGTTGTCCGATATCAGCGGACAGTCATCGGGAAGTTGATCCCGCGGCGCGGATCCCACCGACGAGGATCAGGGTGCCGACTGCGAAGCCGGCCAGGATATCCGTCGGCCAGTGCAGACCGAGGTAGGGGCGTGACAGGCCGAGCGCGAGCGCGAAGATCGGCATTCCGATGGTGAGCGGCGTGCGTGACCGCGGGTGCAGCCGCGCGAACGCATAGGCGATCATCCCGTACACCGCGACGGCGGAGACCGCATGACCACTCGGGAAGCTGAACGTCGTGGGTAGGGAGAACGTCGCGAATTCGCTCGGGCGATCGCGCTGGAAGAGCTTGAGGAGCGAGTAGATGAGCTCGTTGGCGGCACCGACGGCGAGGGTACAAAGAGCGAGCCGTCTGTCGTGGCGGAGCGCGGCCCACCCACCGGTGACGAGGACGGCGATGATGACGCCGGGCGTGCTGCCGAAGTGCGTGAAGTACGCGACGAGCTCGTCGAGAGTGGGCGAGCTAAGGGACTGCAGGAGGCGTACGCCGGCGAGGTCGAAGGACGCCGGGTTGCCAACCGTCACCCACAGCGAGATGGCGATGAAGGTAGCGATCGAGAGCGCAACGACGAGCCGCACGACGGTGGAGGTATAGCGCTAGCGCACGCCGCTAGTCAGGAAGTCCGCGCTCGTGTCGATGGAGATCGATCGCCTCGTGAGATAGCTTTCGCGAGTGCACACCCTGTTCGAACTGGACGTGAGGTTGCGAGAGATCGAGCCACCGATCTGGAGAACGGTCGAGGTTCCCGGCTCGTCGACCCTCGAGGATGTCCACTTCGCGATCCAGGTCGCGATGGGATGGACCAACTCGCATCTGCATTCCTTCGAGATCGGCCAGACGTCCTACGGCATGGCCGACATCGACGACACCGGAGATCTCGAGCTCGAGGACGAGCGCAAGTTTCGGCTGGAGGACCTGGCTGCAACCGGTGCCTCGTTCGAGTACCTCTACGACTTCGGTGACAGCTGGCACCACGACGTCACGGTCAAGAAGGTCACGTCGGTCTCCAAGCCGCCGCGCCCGCGTTGCACGGCAGGGGCGCGCTCATGTCCGCCGGAGGACTGCGGCGGAACAGGTGGCTACGCGAACGTCTTGCGGACGATCGCCGATCCGAAGCACGAGGATCACGCGGACATGGTCCAGTGGGTCGGCGACTTCCAGCCCGAGCGCTTTGCGGTCCCGAAGGCCGGTCGCGATCTTCGCGAGCAGATGGAGGAGTTTCGAGATCTCGCCGACGACGATGGGATGGACGACATCGAGACCGACGAGGTTCTCGATCTTCCGAAGCCGCTTGTCAAAGCTGTGCTGGCGTTGGAGCCGATGCAACGCGCATCGCTCGGAGCGCTGATCGCCGGCTCCCTGGCGGACGAGCTCATGGAGCTGCGGTCGGTGGTCGGTCAACTCGCGGCCAAGATGCGCGAGCAGCGAAAGCCGGCACGCGCTGGTCGTCGGCGCGCGCGCTCGTAAGCGGGAGTACGAGCCGTCAGTACTTTTGTACTGACGGGCCCCGGACAGACAGTCGCCAACACACCCCGGCCTCGAGCGAGCGCACCCCTTCAACGCTCCGTCAGTACTTTTGTACTGACGGGCCGCCGCACGGAGAGCTCGATCGTCTTCGAGCACCGAGCGAGCCTGGAAGTCGAAAACGAAGCTCGGCGCACCGACGACAAACGTGCGCCTCGAAGGAGCTCGACGCACGATCGACGCGATTCCCTAGCCGTATTCGATCTGGATCGTCTCGATCACGGTCGACATGGCCGCCTTGACGACCTCGACGTCCGTGTCGGAGACATTCAACGTGGGGGCCTGCGCAGCTCCAGCGGTACCGCCGCGGCGAGACCTCGCGGTGAGACTCGTTTCGCGGGGCATGACTGACGATGCTATGGTCGTAGTCATGAACGCCGTACGCGGTCGGGTCCATGGAGGACGGGTCGAGCTCGAGAGCGAGCTACCAGAGGGCGCGGATGTTGTCGTCATGGCGACCAATCGTGACGAGCCATTCGACTTGGCTGAGGCGGAGGTCGCCGAGCTGGAAGCGCGCGTGGCTGCGGCTGATCGAGGTGATGTCCAGCCAGCGGCCGAGCTGATTCAGAAGCTTCGTTCGACACGATGACATTGGCTCCGCTGCCGATCGTTTTCGAGCGCCGAGCGAGCCTGGAAGTCGAAACGATCGCCGCCTGGTGGCGATCCAACCGTGCATCGGCGCCGGAACTGATCTTTCCCGTCTTCGGGCAACAGGGCAACGGGGAGCTCATCGCGACCGTGCAGAACGGCGCCTGGAACGGCGTCGTTGTCGGCCAAACCGCGAAGCTCACCGGCTCTACTGACTTCAGCGTCGAGCTTTCCATCGACCCGGCGGGGTCGGTACTGCGCGGCCGCTCGGTCGAGTTCGCCGATGGCCGGTGCGTCGAGTACGGGCTGACCTGCACCCGCCTGTAGCCAGGTCTTGCGGGATCCTTACCCGTATTCGATCTGGATCGTCTCGATCACGGTCGACATCGCCGCCTTGACGACCTCGACGTCCGGATCGCGCACGATCACGTAGCCGTCGCCCTCGTAGCTATCGGACCGCGTCGCACCGGAATTCGGCAACCGCGACTCGACGACGAGGTGACCGACGCGACGGCTCGCCTCCTCCACGCCGGAGACGCGCGTGACGCGGCCGTGGCCGACGCCTCGCAGGTAGGCGACTCCGACGGCGTACTTGCGCTCGAACGGACCGTCGAAGGCGTCGTCGATCGTGGCGCGCGCCCACGCCTTGTACATGTCGGCGTCGTGGGCGTAGCTGTTGGCCAGGACGATGTGGGCGCCGGGCGGGCGCGCGGCGATCTCGCCGATCGCCAGCGAGCCGTCGTCGCGGCGGAACCACTCCATGTGCGTGAAGCCGGTCTCGAGGCCGAGGGCTTCGACGGCGCGGATGCCGAGGGCGCGCGCGTCGGCGTAGTCGGGACCGTCGATCGATTTCGGGAGGACGACCACCCACTGGATCCACGGGGTCTCGGTGACCTCGAGCGGCGACGGGTAATAGCGCGAGAACGACGCGAAGCGGACCTCACCGTCGATGGTGATCGTCTCGAAGCTGAACTCGCGACCGCGGAGGAACTCCTCGGCGAGGGC
>JACCYD010001380.1 GCA_013696695.1 Deltaproteobacteria bacterium
ACGTCGAACAGGCCGACCGCCTCGCGCACGGCCTTGTGCTCCTTGATCGTCCCGGCCGGATACGAGACCGGCATGTCCCAGCCACCGAAGTCGATCAAGCGCGCGCCGAGCGATTTATGGGCTTCCCAGAGCGGCGTCCGTCTGCGTTCCACGGCGCGGATATATCACGCGGTTGCGCAAGGTTTGCTCGACTCGGGCAAACGTTGCTCGATCAGCCCATCAGGTTCAGGCACTTCGGATGGCTCGCGGGATGCTCCAGTCAGACCCGCTCGCACGTCGTTGGCGTCGTGTTGCCAACGTTTCTTTCAGGTGGCTGTCGAGCACACGCCTGAGTTAGTGATGGTCCCGAAAATGATTCGCCTTGTCGTGTTGTGTTCGGTCCTGGGGTTGGGTGTTGGATGCACGGATCAGAGCTCTGGGCGTGCCTCTACGGAGCTGCTCAACGGCCCGTCGTCGACGGTGACGTTCAATGCGCTCACCGGCAATGCGTTGACCGGCAACGCGCTGACCGGCAACGCGCTGACCGGCAACGCGCTCACTGGCAACGCGCTGACCGGCAACGCGCTGACCGGCAACGCGTTGACCGGCAACGGCTTGACCGACGGACAGATGAACCGCGAGTTCTTCCGCTACGTCTACGGCTGCGCTGCGCGCGCCGACCAGCACATCCTCGTGACGCTCGACGGGCAGGAGCACCGCTTCGACGGTGCGATCGGCCTCGCGCCAGAGTGGATGTCGCCCGTGTCGGAAGGCGGCACCGGCAAGTGCGATCACCAATGCCAGCGCTGGGTCACCGCGTGCGTGCTGGCGCGCACCAACGCGTTCGGCGTTCCGGTTCCGATCTCGATCCGCGGCAATCACCCCGCGCTCTCGAACATCGGTCCCGACGAGCTGGCGCAGTTCCCGCTGCGGGAGGGTTCGTACTACGGGAACATCTTCGGCGGCTCGCTCTACGGCGACGACGGGCGCTACGCATGCACCGGTCCCGCCAGCAACGAGCCGTCGCAAACGGCGCGGCTGTGCTCGAACGGCGGTACCGAGCCTGTAAGCACACCGTGCAGCATCGTGATCGACGACGAGTGCTTCGTCCCTGCCGCCGAACACTTCACCGATCCCGCACTCACCTTTGGAACCACCACGTCCCAATGTACGACCCAAGGAGCGAATGGTCAGATCAGTGGCTGTTCGCTCAACGAGCTCACGGTCGACGAGGTGATCACGGTGTTCCTCAAGGCACCAGTTGCGAAGGCCGGTAATGCGGTGTGCGAGACCGGCG
This sequence comes from Deltaproteobacteria bacterium, assembly GCA_013696695.1. Lineage (GTDB taxonomy): Bacteria > Myxococcota_A > Polyangia > Haliangiales > Haliangiaceae > JABFXX01. Next base: position 1,277 of record JACCYD010001380.1, read on the forward strand.
AGACCTCCGCGACCACGAGCGATTGTGGAGATGGCTGGGCGAAGCTGCTTGCCGACCCGTACCTCGTGACTCCGACCGGTGGCGTCGCCGTCGACGGCGAGGACAACGTCATTACCGCCGGCACGACGACGGGTGGCCCACCCGATTTCGGCGGCGGCCCGATCAACGCCGGAGGCGCGTTCTGGCTCGCGAAGTTCGATCGTAACGGCAATCACAAGATGTCGCTCGGCATCGGCGCTGGAACCGCGCGGCCGGTCCTTGTCGCCTCCGACGCCACCAATATCTACGTCCTCGGATCGATCTCGAGCGGGCATGTCGGCGGCGACACACTGGCGCCCGGTACGTTTCTGGCGAAGTACTCGGCGACCGGTACGCACCTGTGGTCGAAGCTGGTGCCGGCGGCGTCTTGGCGGATGATCGTCGCGTCGAACGGAAACGTTCTGGTCGGTGGCACCGCCGGCAACGACTCGGCGGTGTTCGAGCTCGCGAGCGTCAACGGTGAGGTGGTCAGCACTCGCACGAACGCTGGGGGCGGTACCGCGGGTAACTTCGCTCTCGACCCGAACGGCAACCTTTTGATCGGGGATCGACACGGCCTGTCGCTGGTGTTGCCGTCCGGTGAGCGTGCATGGAGCATCAAGGAGCCTGGCTTGCTCGCGATCGACACGACCGGTCACTTCTATCTCACCACCAAACAGGGCGTCTCCAAGTTCGGGTACAGCCGCGCCGCGGCGACGCTTGAGTGGCATCAGGCGATGGATCTCAACGGCGGCTTTGGTCGGGAGGAGGAACTGATTTTCGAAGCGAGGGTCGGTCGCGACGGCAATCTCGTGATCGGTGGGTCGCATGGCGGAGGCTTCTCGCTCGGGATGCTGTTCTTCCGCCCATTCACGCCGAACATCGTTTTCGACCGCGGCTTCGTGATCAAGCTCCGGCCGGACGGCACGGTCCTGTGGGGCGAAGAGATGGTCACGTCTATCCGGTCGCCGCTTCATGGCTTCGCCCTCGACAGCAACAGCCACGTCGCGGTCGTCGGGATGTTCGAGGGCAATGTCGTGGTCGATGGCGTTTCGTTGCTGTCACCGCGCCAATCGCAGCAGCAGACCTCGACCGAGATGTACATCGGCAAGATCGGCGATCACGTGGTGGCCGGACAGCCAAACGATCGCGTCGGCGGCGCGGTTCCGATCGTCGGACTCGGCGATGGCCTCCAGATCGAGTACTTCGACGAGCTCGACTTCCAGGTACCGATCGCCACGACGATCGTTCGCGATGCGGAACTACCGATCGAGATCCCGGTCTCCGGCGACTTCTCGGTCCGGTGGACCGGCACCCTCACCAGCGACATCACCGACGTGGTGGCCTTCGAGCTCCTGAGTGGCGGGACGTCAGCGAAGTTGTTCATCGACGGCGTTCTCGTGATCGACGATTCGGTCCCACACACGGTGAGAAAGCTCGGTGGTTCGTTCGGGATGACCGGCAACAAGCGGCACGACATCCGGATCGAGTATCAGCAC
>JACCYD010001431.1 GCA_013696695.1 Deltaproteobacteria bacterium
CGCGAGCCTCATCGAGCCGACCCCGAAGCTGGATCACCCGGCAAGACGATCTTTTCATTCCATTGGATCTTCTTGCGTGGCTCTGGAGCGGCGTTCGATCCGGTGGTGGGATTCGATCCGCGTGCGGTGTTCGATCCGGCGGGTGCGACCGGTGGCTTCGGCGGATTCGCGCGAGCCGGGCGTGGCCGCACGCGGACCCGGCCGGGGATCGGGGCAGGCGCGGGGTCCTCGATCGCGGAATCGGGGATCGGCGGCGCGACGGCCTCGGGCTCGGAGATCGGCGCGATGGCCTCGGACTCGGGGCTAGGGGCAGGGGGCTCGGCGACCTGCTTCGTCACGCTTGCCGGTGCGATCACCCTCGGGTTCTCCGCGGGATCGAAAGACGGCGAACGCTGCAGCACCAGGACCGCGATCGTCACGCCGAGCGTGATCGAGACCCCGAGGACGATCGCGAGGTCTCGCCGGCGTGTCCGGTCGATGCTCGGCGGAGTAGAGGGGGGCGTCGAAGCAGAGAGCTCGCTCGCTGGAGGACTCGGCTGCAGCGCACGGGGCGGCTCGGTGGTCGGCTCGAGGACCCTCTCGACGATCGAGATCGAGCGGGCGGGTCGTTGCGGCTCGAGCGGGGGGGCGTGCATCGCAGGCTCGCTGCTGGGATCGGTCGGGTCGTCGAGATCCGGCGAGCTCTCGATCACGCTGACGAGCGACGGCTCCTCGATCGATGGGCGCATCGACAAGACGTGCATCGGCTTCGTCGGACTCGGCTCGGCGATCGAGCGTGGAGCCGTGACCGCGGCGGAGATCGACAAGCGGTTGTCGGACCGCGAGCTCGCCGGGGACGGAGTGGCCGCGGCGTGAAATGCCCGTTCGATCCGCCGCGCGCCGATCAGCACACCGGCACGGGTCGCGAACGACTCGAGCAGCTCGGCGAGATGCTTCGCACTCGGAATCCGGTCGCTCGCATCGTGCGCGAGTGCGCCCATCACGGTGGTGGCGAGCTCGGATGCGATCGACGGGACCAGCTCGCGCGGATCGGGAATCGCGCCCGACAACACGCGATGCAGCGAGGCCACATCGTTGTCTGCCCAGAACAACCGTCGGCCGGTGATCAGCTCGTGAAGGATCACGCCGAGGGAGAACACGTCGGCACGGCGATCGAAGGCGTGCCCTCGGCACTGCTCCGGCGACATGTACGTCACCGTGCCGCGTAGCGAACCGGAGAGCGTGTCGACGTGGGTGTCCTTCGCGATGCCGAAGTCGGCCAGCTTGACCGTGCCATCGCGGCCGAGGAGCACGTTCGCCGGGGAGACGTCGCGATGGACCAGCCCGAGTGGCAGACCGTCGGCACCCGCAAGCTCGTGGGCGAACTCGAGGCCGGATGCGACGGCGATGACGATCGAGAGTGCCGCGTCGAGCGGGAACATCGCGACCGCGCCGGGCGCCGCCTCGATGGCAGCGCGCAGCGACATGCCGCGGATATGTTCGAGGACGAGGTAGTCGTAGCCGTCGTGCTCGCCGGCGTCGAGCACCGCCACGATGTTGGGATGACCCAGCCTGCCGCCGAGCGAGGCCTCGCGGCGCAACGAGGCCGCGACCGCGGGCGAGCTGCGAAGGTGCTCGAGCGGCCGCTTCAGCACGACGTCGCGCTCGAACCCGTACGCGCGCTCGATCCGCGCGAGGTCGATCCGCGCGGACCCACCGCCGCCGATCGCTTTGATCACGCGATACGGCCCGACCATCTCCGCGCTGGCGACGTCGGGTCGGGTCATGTGCGTCGTTCGGGTGTGGGTGTCAGGCCGCCGTGCTCGCGAACGGCGCGGACCTCGTCGGCGACCGCGGCGAGTGACAGCGGCCAGCCATGGGTGCGTGCGAGCTCGTCGAGATCGTCGACCAGGGCGGTCGCGCTCGGATAGCGGTCGTCGCGATCGAAGGCGAGGGCGCGGCGGACGATCTCGGCCAGCCGGCTCGGGTAGTCGGGGCGCCGTTCGACTGGATCGGGCACGAAGCCGGCGAGGATCTTCTCCATCGCAGCACTGCCGCGTCCTCCATAGAGACGTGTGCGCGTGGTGAGCTCGAACAGCAGCACGCCCAACCCGAACACGTCGGCGCGGCAGTCGAGTACGCCACCGAGGATCTGCTCGGGTGCCATGTACGCGGCCTTGCCTTTGATCGTGCCGGAGACCGTGTGATAGCTGCGCGACCGAGTTCGCGCGACGCCGAAGTCCGCGATCTTCACTTCGCCGTGAATCCCGAGCAGCACGTTACTCGGGCTGACGTCGCGATGGACGAGCTGCAGCGGCACGCCCTCGGCATCGGTCGCATCGTGCGCGGCGGCGAGTCCGGTCGCGAGCTCGGCGAGGATCGTCACCGCGATCGAATACGAGAGTGGCCCGTCGAGCGAGCAGAACAGTGATCTCAGATCGCAGCCCTCGACGAGCTCGGTCACCAAGAACACGCCCGTGCCCGCCGGAAGCTGATCGAAGTCGAGGATCTGGACGATGTTGCGATGATGCAGGCCCGCCGCGATCCGCGCCTCGTCGATGAACATCATCGCGATCTTCTGGCTGTCCACGAGATCCTGGCGGATCAGCTTGATGACGATCGGACGCTCGAAGCCGTGTGCCCCGAGCATGCGCCCTCGATAGACCTCTCCCATCCCACCACGAGCCATCAGCACGTCGACGTGGTACCGGCCGATCGTCTGACCCACTGGCCCGAGTATCCCACAGCTCGCACTCGGATCTACTTGATGTCGTGGCGACGGATCAGATCGATGAGGTGCGAACGGTCCATGCGCGCGATTCGAGCTGCCTTCGAGACGTTGCCCTCGGCTTCGCGCATCAACCGCGTGACGTACGCGCGCTCGAACGTGCCGACCTGCGCTGCGCGGGCCTCGCGATACCCGGCGAGCGGCGCATCGATCGGTTCCGGTTCCGAGGTGCCCCGACCGATGATGAGCTCGGACTCGACCGCGTTGCGAAGCTCGCGGGCGTTGCCCGGCCATGGATGGCGTTGCCAGCGCGTCAGGATCTCCGCCCCGAACACACTCTCGATCGGTCCCTCGACGCCGAGCTCGCGTGCGAAGTGCTCGACCAGCAACAGGACGT
>JACCYD010000287.1 GCA_013696695.1 Deltaproteobacteria bacterium
GTATCGCGCGATCCACGCCTGGTCACCCTGTCTCGGTCATGTAACCAGGTTATGCTCGTCGGGATGGAACGCCGGGTGGTGATCATCGAGGACGAGCGCGACATCGTGCGTCTGCTCGAGTTCAATCTGACAGGCGCTGGATTCAAGGTGTTTGCCGCCGGGACGGGCGCCGACGGCCTCGCCGCCATCCACAAGCACAAACCCGACGTGGTGGTGCTCGACGTGATGTTGCCGGGGGATCAAGACGGGTTCGACGTCTGCAAGGCGCTGCGCGCAGATCCCGCGATCGCGGATCTCGGGGTGCTGATGCTGACCGCGAAGGCCGAGGCGGAAGATCGCATCCTCGGCCTCGAGGTCGGCGCGGACGATTACGTGGTCAAGCCATTCGTGGCGCGCGAGGTCGTGTTGCGGGTCACCGCACTCGCGAACCGCCTCGCCGAGCGCCGTGCCCGCCCGGCATCTAGCACCAGCGATGCCAACGTGCTCAGGGTCGGGCCGATCGAGCTCGATCCGGTGACCCACGACGTCAAGATCCAGGGCCAGCTCACCCAGCTGCGGCCGCTCGAATACAAACTGTTACAGCTGCTGGTCAGCGACCCGGGCCGCGTGTTCTCGCGGGAGGAGCTGCTCGAGCAGGTGTGGGAAATGCGTGGCGATATCAACACGCGCACCGTCGATGTTCACGTGCGCCGGCTGCGCGTCAGCCTCGGCATCGCGGCGGATGTCGTCGAGACGGTCCATGGCTTCGGGTACCGCGCGAAACGCGACACCTGAGCCTGAGTTAGGCTCGCGGCTTGCGTAGCTCGCTCCGCAACAAGCTGCTGATCACGTTTCTGATCCTCGTGGTCGTCGTCGGCGCGGGCACGCTGTTCGCGATCGAGCGCACGCTCGCCGACGATCTGGTGTCGTCGCTCGACGCGCGGATGTCGAAGCAGGGCGCCGCCGTCGCCAACTGGCTCGGCATGGCCGGTCACGTCGATCGGCTGGCGCCGCGCCTCGCCGCGGTCACCGGCACGCGGATCACGATCGTCGGCGCTGATGGCTTGATCCAGGGCGACTCGTCGGAGCAAGCCACCGTCGGGCGACCGATCGGCGATGCCTACGAGGTCGCGCGCGCTCGTCGCGGCGAGGTCGGCCGCGCGATCCGTCAGCTGCGCACCGACGAGCCACCGCAATATCTCGTCGCCGTGCCGGCGGATCTCGGCCGCGTCATCCGGCTCGCGGTGCCGCTCGGCGACGTGCTCGACACCCGCGCGCGCATGCGCAATCGTCTGCTCGTCGGCTTCGGCTTCGGCTTCCTCGGCTGCCTGCTGCTGTCGTTCATCTTCATCCGCGCGATCACGCGCCCGCTGCAGTCGATGACGAACACCGCCGAGCGCCTCGCGAGGGGCGACTACGACGTGCCGACACCGCAACGCGCGGTCGATTCGGGTGGCGAGCTCGGCGTGCTCGCGCGCGCGATGATGCGGATGGCCGGGGAGGTCAAGGCGAAGGTCAACGACCTGACCCAGCAGCGCGACCTGCTCGAGGGCGTGTTCGCTGGCCTCGTCGAGGGCGTGGTCGTCGTCGATCGCAGCGGCAAGATCGTGCTGGTCAACGATGCTGCGAAGCCGATGCTGCTCTCGAGCTCGTCATTGCCCTCGCAACTCGAGCCCTTGGTCGAGCGCGCGCTCGCCGGCGAGCAAGGCGACGACGAGCTCGAGCTGTCGGCGCGCAACGTTCGCTGCAGCGCGCGCCCGCTCGGCGATCAGGGCGCGATCCTCGTGCTCTACGACGTCACGCGCATGCGCGCCCTCGAAGCGGTTCGCCGCGAGTTCCTGTCCAACGCGGCGCACGAGCTACGCACGCCGATCACCTCGATCTCCGGCTACGCCGAGACGCTGCTCGGTGGCCCCGTCGATGCCGAAACGTCGAAGGAGTTCCTGCAGACGATCCATCGCAACGCCGGGCGGATCGCCGGCCTCGTCAACGACCTGGTGCTGCTCGACACGCTCGGGGCGCGCTCCTCCGCCGTCGGCGAGCGCGTCGCGGTCTCGCTCTCGCAAGTGATCGGCGACGCCGCGCGCACCGCAAAGG
>JACCYD010001437.1 GCA_013696695.1 Deltaproteobacteria bacterium
GGCATCGGCATCGGCATCGGCATGGTGTGATCCCGGCTGCGGACAGCTGTCCGCAGTAACTACTGGAGTTGCCACCTGAATTGGGACGTGTTCAGAGCCGATCGAGGTCGGTTGGCTCCACGGAAAACCCGAGTGGCTGGCAAGTTGATCCGCCACCGGTGCGCCAACTGCGCAACCTGACGGAGGACTCACCTCACGAATGCGTGGCACATGCGCTGCACATTGATCCGGCATCACCAACTAGCCGGAGCCATCCAGATGAAGACCCTCACCAAGTTCGCTTTTGCTCTCTCCCTCGGCGCCACCGCTTTGACGGGTTGCGCTGCTGACGTCGACGGAACCGATCCCACGGATCCGACGGACCCTGTCGATCCACCGCTGCCCGAGAACGTCGATGCAGCTGGCAAGTACAAGGTGAATTCGTCCTTCGATCTCGCGACCAACCTGCCTGGCAAGGTCGGCGAAGTCACCAACACGTTCATCTCGATGACCGACGATCCGGACGACCCGTCCAACTACATTCTCGATCAGCTGATCGCGAACACGAGCGGCACCTTCAAGAGCATCCTCCAGGGTGCGAAGCCGTTCGTCGCCGGTTACATCAACGATCGCATTCTCGAGATCGCCCCCGACTTCATCAGCACGATCCTCGCGGTCGGTAACGACTTCGGCCAGGTCGCCAAGAACTTCGGCCTCAACGAGACGCTCGAAGTCTCCAAGGCCGGCGAAGGCTGGGTCGCGAAGCACAGCGTGCTCGGCGCCCGCTTCAAGATCGACGGCGTCGAAGCTGACTACCCGTTCGCCGATTACGGCACGGAGCCGGTCATTGTCGAGAGCGTCGGCATGTCGCTCGAGTCCTCCGGCAAGTTGACGCTGTCCGACCACACCGTCGGCCTCGCGTACGGCAAGGTCCTGCGCATCGCTCTCGACGGCGCGATCATCCCGTCGCTCGACCCGACCGCGACGAACCTCGCCCAGCTCCTGCAGCATCAGGTCAACTGCAACGTCGTCGGTCAGGCCGTCAATGACGCCGTCGTCGACACCGTCGGCTTCGGTCCCGGCCCCGGCGTGTTCGCCACGGCCTGCAACCTCGGCCTGCAGAAGGCGGCCGACGCGATCTACGGCAAGCTCGCTGGCATCGACGGCTCGGCTCTCGAGCTCGGCCTGACGGGCACCGCGAAGGCGCTCGACAAGGATGGCAACGGTCAGATCGACACCATCCAGACCGGCGCGTGGACGGGCACTGCCAGCTACGCCGGAACCCCGGCCCCGCTCGCGGGCGCGACGTTCTTCGGTTCGCGGATGTAATCACTTTCGATTTCGATGCGTCAGGTGTTGCCTGCTGCGTCGAGGATGGCTGGCCGCCGAGGTAATCCTGCCTCGGCGGTTCTCTTTTCGGCTGGCGATTCATTCGGCCCGCAGCGGCGACAGCTTCACAGCTGTCGCCGTTTCTTTGTTTCGGCGCTGCATGCGCACAGTGCGTGGTTACCCCCGCAACGTCGCGATGGCCGAAACTGTTGGCGCGATCGCGTTCGTGATTGTCCGATTCACGGACATCGCAGACTTAGCGTGGCCACTCGTCTCCATCAGGACTCTGTGAGCCCGACCAGTGCAGTTGCCAGTGGCGCATTTTGGATCCGGTAACGAGTTGATCAATCTGCGCAGAGTGTGATGAACGACGTGGCACACCGCTCGCACAGTCTCCGATCACCAATCCTCGACGGAGAACAGCCCATGATGACGATGCGCAACCTTTCGATCACCCTCCTCCTCGGCCTCGTGGCCACCACTGGTTGCGCCGCCGATGCGCAGGGAGATGACCCCGCAGACCCGAACGATCCGGCCGATCCGGACGACCCGCAGCCCGTTCCGACGTCGCCGGAAGGCACGTTCGCGATGACGAGCACGTTCGATGTCGCCACCAACGCGCCCGGCACGCCCGGCACGGTGGCGAACTACTTCATCAACGCGACGGACGATCCCGATGACCCGACCAAGTTCATCCTCGACGAGCTCATCAAGGCGATGCCCGATGGCTCGGCGAAGAACTTCCTGACCAACTCGACTGGCTTCGTGTCGGGCTACCTGAACGACCGCCTGCTCGACATCGCGCCGGACTTTGTCGCGAAGCTGATCGACATGGGCGACGCGTTCGGCCAGGTCACCAAGAACTTCGGCACGTCCGAGGTCCTCGTGATCGACGCCGGCGGCAAGGCCACCAAGACCATCAAGGGACTCAAGTTCAAGATCGACAACGTCGACATGGAGTTCCCGTTCGCCGACTACAGCATCGAAGAGACCAAGATCGAGAACCTCACGGTCACGCTGAGCCCGACCGGCCAGATCGCGATCAGCCAGCACACGGTGCCGATGAAGTATGGCCAGGTGCTTCGCCTCGCCATCGACCAGGCGGTCATCCCGATGGTCGACCCCGCGTCGTCGAACCTCGGCGAAGTGCTCAAGGGTCTCGTCAACTGCCAGGCCGTCGGCCAGTACGTGTTCGAGGCGATCGACTTCGGCTCGCCGTCGACGTTCGAGTCGGCCTGCAACAGCGGCCTGACCGCCGCCGGCGGCGCCCTCTACAAGGCGCTCGACAACATGGACTCCGCCGCGCTCCAGTTCAACCTCACCGGCGCAGCGCGCGGTGTCGACAAGAACCAAGACGGCAAGATGGACGACATCCAGACCGGCCTCTACACCGGCGAGCTGAGCTACGCCGGCAGCCCGGCCCCGCTCGCGGGCGCGAAGTTCTTCGGTACGCGGATGTAACCCCATCCCACCAACAGTTAGGTCGCGCCGCGCGTGACCCGGTCGCCGCCCCTAGGGCGGCGTTCGCCGTTTCGGGATCACATACGGGCGAGCAGTCGCGTGCCGAGCTCGCTACCCGGGCGATGCATCACCCGCTCGTTGAGGTAATGGCGAGCGAGCTGGAGCTTGCCGCAGCGGCGAGCGGCCTCGATGATCGTCAGCGTGATCAGGTCGCGCTGCGCGTGCGAGCCGCCGAACCGGTAGGCGATGTCGCGCACCGGCTCGAGCTCGTCGAGACATTGCGCGTAGCGACCGGTGCCGAACGCCGCGACCCCGCGCGCGAGCGGCAGCCCGACGTCGCGCGACATCATCGCGTTGGTGGTGCTGCCGACGGCGGCGCTCTCGAGATCGTGGAGAATGCGCGCCATCGACGCTTCGCGACCGACCGCGGCAAACGCGAGCATCGCGTGGACATCGTTGAACGCGTAAAAGCCGCGCTCGCCGTCGAGCTTGGCCTCCCAGAGGTTCGCGAGCCGCGCCATCCGCGACGCGACGTCGATGCCGAGTAAATGGAGGCGCCACAGGAGCGCCGACGCATCGACCAGGACGAATGCGATGTCGGTGTCCTCGGCGAGGATGTCGCGATCGAAGATCTCGAGCACGCGCGCGATCTCACCGCGATCGAGGTGGAGCAACGCGAGGTGCCAGTGGTTGTGGAACGCGAAGCCGTTCACCGACCACTGCGGCTTCTTCGATTCGAGCCACTGCATTCCCTGATCGATCTGCCCTTGCATCTCCATGCAGTGGAGGCCGGCATGCACCGCCCAGGCGTCAGCCGGCTCGAGCTCGAGCGCCTTGTTCGCCGTGGCGAGCGCGGCGTCGTACTGGTTGCACTCCTCGAGACCGAACGCGTAGAAGCCAAGCACGTAGGAGTAGCCCGGCGTGCTCGCGGACCACGCCGGCAACACGCGCGAGATCCGGTTGCGCAGGTTCAACGCATCGCCGCGCACGAAGTCGAAGAGATGAGCGGTCTGAAGTGCGATCACGTCGCGCGGGTTGGCAACCAGCGCGCGATCGAACAGCACGCTGGCGGCGTTCCAATCGCCATCGACGAGCTTGCGAAGGGCCGCACCGAGCGCGCGCTCGCGATCGTTGGCCACGCCACGCTCGACGAGGGCCTCGAGGGCAGCCACCGAGGGCCGCGCCTGATCGAAGAACCGCTGCTCGCCGAACGAGATCAGCGCGGCGGCCCGCATCGCGTGGCCGAGCGCGAAGTCGGGACGCGCCTCGAGCGCAGGCTCGATCGTGGCGACCGGGTCGCCGACGTAGGATTGAAACTGCCGGATCGCCTGCTCGAGCAGATCGAGCGCGGTAGGGTCGGTCATCGAGACCGGGGTGTCGCGGAGGTCGAGGGTGGTCATGGATCTCGTTTTCGTAGCCCGATTAGTACATCGAACGATCGGGAGCCGGCGCGCCGGAGTGCCGCTCGAGCTCGGCGTTGACGAAGCCGCCGATCACGATCGCGATCGTCGACAAGTAGAACCACAGCATCACGACGACCGTGGTGCCGAAGGCGCCGTACCACAGGTTGTAATCGGCGACGCGATCGACCCACACGGACAACGCCCACGACACGACGACGAGCAACACCGTACCGAGCAACGCGCCCGGCCACAGGTGGCGCACGTCCGCGAGTGGACGCGGCGACGGCCCGAAGCGATACAGCATCGCAAGCGACGAGAACAGCACGGCCATCAGCGCCGGCCATCGCAACCACCGCACGATCCCGTAATCGCCATCGAAGCCCATCAACGAGGACACTGCCGGCAGCGCGACGACGACGGTGAACATCAACATCAGGCCGACCAGCGTGCCGCCCGCGATCGCGATCGTGACCAGCGTTTTCTGAAACCACGGTCGCTGTTCGCGGACGCGATACGCGCGATTGAGGGCGTCGAGCATCGCGCGCGCCGCTCCGCGCGCCGAGAACACCGCCACGACCACGCTGACCACGAGGGCGAAGCCGAGGTCGCGGTTCGAACGCTGGGCCTGGCGCTCGAGCTGATCGCTGAGAAAGCCGACCACGTTCGGCGGCAGCACGGCCTCGAGGCCTCGCAGGTGCTGCTGGATCTCGATCGGATCGGCGACGACGCCATAGACCGCGACCGCGGCGGCGAGCGTCGGCACGACCGCGAAGATCGCGAACAGCGCGGTGCCGCCGGCGAGTGCGGGCATCTCGCCCAGCAGCGCCTCGCGACCGGCGCGCAGCCAGCGAGCCAGCATCGACTCGCCGGTGTGGTGCCAGTCGTGCAAGCGATGCCAGAGCTTCACGGTTCGATCCTACGCCGGATAGCTGAGCTCTGTTGATTCTACACATGTCAGAGCGCCGTGATCCCGTCTCGGCATGGCCCGCCGCGCGCACGTCATCCAACCGCTAGATATCGAGCTTGCCGACGCTGACCTGGGCGACTCGCGACTCAGCCGCCGACTCACCGCCCTAGCGAGCAGCCTTGCAGATCGCGCTTCGGAGGGCTTCCCCAAGGCCCTCGACGACGCGGAGCTCGAG
>JACCYD010000291.1 GCA_013696695.1 Deltaproteobacteria bacterium
TACATGATCGCGCTCGCCGGCACCGCCGAGGTTCCGTGCGCCGACTACGCCACCTACGGCAGTGCCGAGCTCGCACACAACGTCACGCGCGCGCTCGGCGACGGCCGCGCCGCGTTGATGGCCAACCACGGCATGGTCGCGCTCGGCGACTCGCTCGCGAGTGCACTCAAGCTCGCCGCCGAGATCGAGACGATCGCCGGCCTGTACTGGCGCGCGCTGCAGATCGGAACCCCGGCGATCCTCGATGCCGCCGAGATCCAGCGCGTCGCCGCAAAGTTCGGCGAGCACGGCCAGAAGACGTCGAAGACGAAGCGCTCGTGGTGAGGCGAACGCTCGAGCCGCGATCTCGACCCTGGGACGGCACGAGCAGATCTGGATTGATAGATCGTTGGCGTCTGTCTTGGCGACTCGGCGACTTGGCGGCCTTCTGGATCAGGCAGTTCGCCTCGATGGTCGCGTGCTCGGATTCGGATCCGGAGATCCGGGCTCGGGCGCGGGCTCGGGCTCGACTCGGATCGCCCCAGCCGGACTCTGCGGTTAGCGGCGCCACACCCAGGTCGTCGGAATCTTGAGCTGCAAGCCGCCCGTGATCTCCCAGCCCTCGCCGAACAACACACGCGCGCGCGCGAAGTAGACCAGGAAGAAGCCATGCACCTGCGGACCCGTCGAGCCGGTCTTCGGATCGTACGCCCAGCCGGCGCCGAAGCCGGCGAACGCCCACGAGCGCTGGGCTTCGAGGTAGAGCGCGCCGGGATCGACCTCGACGACGTCCATCAACGGATCACGGGAGAAGCGCAGCGCCGACCAGCCGACGGTGACGCCGTACGACCTCGGTGGGATCACCGCACTGCGCGGAATGAACAGCGGCGAGGCCTTGTCGTTGTGGGTGGCCGCCGACTGGCCGTAGCTGAGGGTGACCTCGCCGGTGAGCTCGACGTAGCCGCCGCTGGAGATCGTGCCGCCGCCACCGCCACCGAGCACGCCGGAGGTCAGCATCAGCCGGTGCTCGCCCGGATCGTCGGGGTATTCGCGATCCGGTGATGCGAGGTTCTTCGGTGGCGCGAGGGGATCGATCACGCCAGGCGCGTTGACGTCGCGGTGGAAGTGGCAGCCGGCGAGGCCGGCGAGCAGAACCGCGCGCTTCATCGCGAATTCACCGGGAAGTCGACGAACGCGTGCGTCGCGGGCAGCGACCACGTGCGGGTCGTCTTCGCGGCCGGAGTCGGCCCAACCTCTGACGCGACACGGGCCCCGGCGCCGGTGGCTTCGATCGCGAGCTCGAACGTCGCCATGCGATCGCCGCGATTCCACCGCGCCTCGTTGTCGAGCTCGAACGCGAGGTAGTGGTAGGTCGCGTTGGCATGCTCGGCGAGCTCGCGATCGCCGCGATTGTTCGCGAGCAGCTCGCCCGCAGGCTTGCTGACGACGAGCCGGCCGGCGAACGCACGATCGGCAAACTTCAGGCTCGCCGCGACCACGGCGACACACGGCTGATCCGCTCGCGGGGTCACGCGCACCGTGACGCCGACGCCGGTCTTGCCGGACTTGGCGACCCACACCGCCGCGGTGCCGCAGCCGACGTCGAGGGGCTTCGCGGCGATCGACCACATCGGGACCTGCGGCGGCGGCACCGGCGGTGCTTTCGACGTCGCGGCGCAGACGACGAGCGTGCCCACCAGTGCGAGCGCAGAGCCAAACCGCGACGAGCCAGGATCAACCGGGTGGCGCTCGCGATCGCCAAGCCACACCCACGCGAGCAGCACGCTCGGGAGGCACCACAGATCGCTCGGATCGAGCACGTGGTGGCCCCACACCACGTTGACCGCCGCGTGGACCGCAGGCGACGTCTTGAGCAGTGCGAAGCCCAGCGCGACCATCGCAAGCGCGGCGGCGGCGAGGTGGCCATCGCGCCGTGCCGGTACGACGCACCGCACCACGCACACCAGCGCGATCGGCGCGACGAACAGCCCCGCAACATCGCTCAGCTTCCCGGTCACCGCACCCGGGAGCCAGCCGCTGCCCTTGAGCACGTGATCGTTGACCGCCAGGAGCGCGGTGGCGATCAGCGGTGCCGGCCGGGTGAGGTCAGCCGCCGCGCGGAGGGCTCGAGAAACGGACATCTGGTTAGTTAACGCGTGTGGTGACCAGCGCTTGCACCCGGTAGGCTGGAGAGTGGTCGATACGATCGAAGGTGCCGTCGGAATCTATCTGGCGTCGTTCGTCGTCGCGATGATTTCCGGCGTGTTCCCGCTCGTCAACGCGGAGATCTACCTCGCCGGCATCGTCATCGCGTCACGCGTGCCGTGGCCGACGCTGATCGTGCTCGGCGTGATCATCGCGTGCGGTCAGATGGTCACTCACTCGCTGCTGTTCCATGCCGCACGCGGCGCCGCACATGCGGGCGGCAAGCGACGCGAGAAGCTCGAGGCGCGCATCGCGCGAGCGCGCGCCCGGATCGCGAAGTGGGGCAACAAGCGGATCGCCTTGCTCTGCACGTCGGCGACGTTCGGGCTGCCTCCGTTCTTGCTGACCTGCGTCGCGGCAGGCGCCCTGGGGATTTCGTACCGCATGTTCCTCGCACTCGGGCTCACGGGTCGCATCGTGCGCTTCACCGCGATCGCGTTGCTCGCCGCGCTCGTGTGATCAGACGCGGCCGCCAAAGAAATGTTCGCGCGGGCGCGGTCAGCTCAGCTGACCCGCCCCAGCGAGCGCGGTGCCGCCGAGCCTTTGCCACCGGCGATGATGATCACGATCAACGTCAACACGTAGGGCAGCAGCGGCGCGAGCTCGCGCGGCACCCCCGATCCCGTGACCTGCAGCTGGATCTCCAGCGCCTCCGCGCCGCCGACACCGAGACATGCGATCGCCGCCCAGGCCGGCCGCCAGCCCGACAGGATCACCATCGCCAGCGCGATATAGCCGCGCCCGCTCGACATGTCCGCCGAGAAGCCGCCGACCGACAGCGACAGCTGTGCCCCACCTGCCCCGGCGAGCGCCCCGCCGACGAGCCCCGCCGCGAAGCGCGCCCGCGAGGGAGACGCGCCGACCGCGACCAGCGCCTCGGGTCGATCGCCGGCAGCGCGCAGTCGCAAGCCCCAGCGCGTGTGGAGCATCGCGAGCGGCACGAGCACCGCGGCCGCGACCGCCAGCCAGAAGATCGGGTTGCTGAGCACGGTGTTCTCGAACGCCGGAGACGGCGGCGAGTTCGCGCCCTCGTGGAAGATCAGCTGCAGCAGGAACCGAGTCCCGCCCAGCGCGAGCAGGTTGAGCGCGACGCCGACGATCACCTGATCGGCGGTCAGCCGCAGCGCGAGCCCGAGCTGCAGCGCCGCCACTGCCATGCCGGCGAGCACACCACCGGCGACACCGACGTAGACGTTACCGCTCGCGTAGCCGACGGCCGCCGCGGTGAACGCGCCGAACAACAGCTTTGCTTCGAGCGCGAGGTCGATGACACCGGCGCGTTCGGTGACCGCACCGCCCATCGCGGCGAGTGCATACGGGATCGCGATCTTGAGCGCCTGCGCGCCGAACGCGGTCGAGGCGACGGCGACGAACAGCTCCGAGTGCGTCGCGGTCTCGAGCACGGCTCCAGCGATCGCGGCCGCCGCGACGATCACCGCCGCGATCCGCATCGCCGTCGAGCCGAAGGCACCGGCCACCACGCAGGCGACGCCCACGACGGCGAGCGCCACGCCGCCGGTGATCCAGCGCTCGAGCGCGTACGCCGAGCCGCCGTAGAACAACGCGCCCGCGCACAGCAGCACGCACGCCGCGAGGGCGAGCGATGCAACGCGCATCAGGCGAGCGGTCGTCATGCGGTCACTTCAAGAGTCCTTGCGTGCTGAGTGCCCCGACGAGGAGGACGCCACCGAGGATCGCGAGGACGGTCGACGAGGTCACCTCTCGCTTGTTGTCGGTCTTCAGGTAGACGAGCACGCCGGTGACCAGCAACGTCCCACCGATCACGATGCCGGACGACGCGTACTGGTGCTTGAGCGGCCAGGCGTAGACGCCGAGCTCGAGAAGAAGCCACGCACCGCTCGCGATCAAGGCGACGACCTCGAACACGCGCTTTTTTCCGGCGAGTAGGAGGAGGAGTGCCGCGACGCACGCGGCCACCGGAAGCAGGATGGTCATGTCGATCTTCATGTCGACAGCCTACGTGAAGCGGCGGCGTTCCAGACCGCGATGTTCACGCCGCGACCTCCGGAACCACGGTCACCGACCGGCGCGCGACCCACGGCCCCGCCGCGGCCACCGACAGCACGACCACGCCTTGCAACATCTCCATCAGCTCCTTGGGCACCAGATCGCCGACGGCGAGGCCACCCGACGACAACAAGCCGAGCAGCACGGCCGCGAGCAGCACGCCGACCGGATGACTGCGACCGAGCAACGCGACCGAGATCCCGAGAAAGCCGGTGCCGCGTCCGAGCCCTTCCTCGAACGCGTGCTTGTGCCCCATCACGAAGTTCGCCGCGGCGAGGCCGGCAAGCGCACCCGAGCCGGCCATCACCAGCGTCTGGACGCGCGCGACCGAGATGCCGACGGCACGCGCCGCCGCGGGCTCCTGACCGACGGCGATCCAGGTGCGGCCCCACGTGGTGCGCACGCGCAGGAACCACACGATCGCGACGACGACGAGCGCGAGCACGAGCGCCGCGTTCACCGAGCTGCCCGACATCGGCAGCAGCGGGAGCTGCGCGCCCTCCACGATCGTATTGCCGCGCGTGGTGCCGCCCTGAAACAGCACCTCGTTGCCGATCCACAGCGAGACGCCGGCCACGATCGCGTTGAGCATGATGGACGTGATCACCTCGTGGGCTCCGCGCATCGCGCGCAGCGCTCCGATCGAAGCGCCGACGACCGCACCCGCAGCCGCCGCCGCCGCGAGACAGAGCGGGATCGCGAGGATGCCCGGCGTCGACTCGGGGAGCGACGCCCCGGTCACCGCGCAGGCGAGCACGCCGGCGGACAGCTGACCTTCGACGCCGATGTTGAACAGCCCGGCGTCCAGCGCGAGCGCGACCGCGAGCCCGCACAGCGCGAGCCCGGTGGCCTTGTAGAGCACCTGACCGAGGAGATACGGATCGCCCGCGGTGCGCTCGATCATCGCGAACCACACGCGACCCGGTGACACGCCGGCGGCGAGCATCAGCAGGCTCCCGATCGCGATCGAGAGCAGCAGCGCGATCGCGGCGGCCTCGAGCTCGCGGCGCGGATTCGAGCCCGGTCGAAGGAGAGAGAGCACCGAGCCGGAGCCTACCGCTACGAGATCCGGCTAGGATCGCCGCGTGCGTGCGATCGCCTTGCTGATGCTCGTTGGTTGTGGCGGCAAGCCCGAAGAACCGGCCGCGTGCACTTGCAAGCCGGGCAACGTTGCTCGCTCGAAGACGGTCGGGGAAGCCGCGCCGATGACCGGCGAGTCACTGCTCGCGGCGCTGCGTCGCCACAAGCAGGACATCGCGCTCGGTAAGAACCCACGCGATATCAAGATCGTCGACGATCAGCTGCGGTTCCAGATCATCGACTTCTGTCAGCCGTGTGCGGGCTGGGTCGACGACCGGATGACGATGGAGCAGATGTTCCCGCTCGATCGCATCGACGAGGCACGCAGCGCGGTGTGCATGGGCTTGGTGCTCGGCGACGGCTCGACCATCTACGGCGACACGCGGCCGCTTGCCTGCAGGTAGGGATCGCCGTCAGCGGCAAGCTCGACGCCGGTCATCAGCGCACCGATGATCTCGCGCGCATCCGGGCGTCGTAGCTGCTCGCCATCGAGCTCGCCGACGATCCGACCGCGCAGCAGCACGACGATGCGATGACAGAGCGCGAGGAGCTCGTCGAGATCGGCCGAGATCACGAGCACGCCTGCGCCGGCCTGGGCCGCGGCGCGCAGCCGGCCGTGGATGCGGACGACCGCACCGAGGTCGACACCGCGCGTCGGCTGGGCCGCGATCACGGCGCGCAGCGACGGCCGCGACAGCTCGCGCGCGATCACCACCTTCTGCTGGTTGCCACCGGAGAGTCCGCGCACGATCGCCGACGGGTCGGGTGGGCGAATGTCGAGCTCCTCGATCTGCGTGGCCGCATGCTTGGCGACGCGGGCGCGATCGATCACGAAGCGCCCGGTGATGTCGGTACGCGCGAGCGCGAGGTTGTCGGCCACCGTCGCATCGAGCAGCAGGCCACCGTGGAGGCGATCCTCGGGAATGTGCGCGAGGCCCGCCGCGAGTCGCCGCGCCGGCGAGAGCTGGCTCGCATCGCGACCGTCGATCGAGACGACGCCGCGGCTCGTGACCAGCCCGGCGATCGACAGCGCGAGCTCGCGCTGCCCGTTGCCATCGACGCCGGCGACGCCGACCAGCTCGCCGCGCTTGATCGTCAGCGTGATGGCGGCGAGCTCGGTGCCGACCTCGAGCCGCTCGAGCTTCAGCGCTTCGGGTGCGGTCGCCGGGGGCGCCGGCAGCCGTTCCACGGTAGGTAGATCTGCACCGACCATCGCACGCGCGATCGCCGCGACTTCGAGCGGGCCCTGCGCGGTCGAGAACGTGGCGACCGTCTTGCCGGCGCGCAGCACGGTGACGTCGTCGGCAACAGTGCGAACCTCGTCGAGCTTGTGGGTGACGATCACGATCGTCCGGCCTTCCGTGGCCAGCCGGCGCAACGTCGCCAGTAGGCCCTCGACCTCGATCGGTGTCAGCACGGCCGTCGGTTCGTCGAGGATCAGCAGCTTCGCGCCGTGATGAAGCGCAGCGACGATCTCGGCGCGTTGCGCGGCCCCGAGCGACAGCTCGTCGGTGCGCGCGTCGGGCTCGACGGGCAGCCCGACCTCGTCGCCGAGCGCGCGCAGCTTGCCCCGCGTCTCGGCGAGATCGATCAGCGGCCAGCCGCCGGGCTCGACGCCGAGCACGGCGTTCTCGACCACGCTCAGCGTACCGGCCGACGCGCCGTGCTGCTGGACGATGCCGATGCCCGCGGCGCGTGCGCGTGTGCGATCCCAGCGCGCGAGATCGATGCTTTGATCGCCAACCCGGAGCGTCCCGCCGTCGCCGCGTACGGTGCCCGCGATGATCTTGACCAGCGTGCTCTTGCCGGCGCCGTTCTCGCCGACCAGCGCGTGCACCGTGCCCGGTCGCACCGACATCGTGGCCAGCGACAGCACCTCACGCGTCCCGTAGCGCTTGGTCAGCTCGGCTTCGACCATCGCTATTGATCCGGCACGGTGATCTTGCGGGCGACGATCTGCTCGCCGAGCTTCTTCACCTTGGAGACCACGTCCAGCGGCAGCAGCCCGCGGTTGCGCTCGTCGGCGATGAACGTCACGCCGTCCTCGGCGAGCCCGAGCTCGCGCAGCCCGCCCTTGAACTTGCCGGCGGCAAGCTCGCGGATGACGTCGAGCACCGCGACGTCGACCCGCTTGACCATGCTCGTCATCACGCAGCAGGGCGCGTTATCGTGCTGATCCGAATCGACGCCGATCGCGCGCGCCTTGCGCCGCCGCGCCGCCGCGAACACCCCATCGCCGGTCTTGCCGGCCGCGTGAAAGATGATGTCGGCGCCCTGTCCGTACTGCGCGGACGCCAGCTCCTCGCCCTTGGTCGGATCCGCGAACGCCTTCGGCTCGGTGCCCGCATACGCTCCGAGCACCCTGCATTCCGGGCAGACGTGGTGCACGCCGGCCTCGTAACCGGCCTCGAACTTCCGGATCAGCGGGATCTTCATGCCGCCGACAAACCCGACCATCTTCGTGCGGGTCAGGAACCCCGCGATCGCGCCGACCAGGAAAGCACCCTCGTGCTCGCGGAATCGCAGCCCGACCATGTTCTCGATCGTGCCGACGCCGGGCGACGGGCTGTAGTCGATGCCGGCGAACTTCACCTTCGGGAACTGCTTCGCGAGGCGCTCGAGATCGGGGCCGAAGATGAAGCCGACGCCGATCACGAGATCCTTGCCGCTCGCCGCCATCTGCCGCAGCGCGCTCTCGCGATCCGCGCCTTCACTCGGCTCGACATACGTCGCATCGACACCGAGCTCCGCTTTTGCGCGCTCGAGCCCACGCCACGCGGCCTCGTTGAACGACTTGTCGTTCTTGCCGCCGACATCGAACACCAGGCCGACCTTGAGGCCGGCGCCCGGGCGCTTCGTCGGCGCACCGATCAGCACGGTCCCGGCGGCGATCAACACGAGGTTGACGCCGACCAGGATGGCGATCAGGCGCGACGGCGTCACGAGCCGATCAAAGAATGATCGGGCCGGCGCAGTCGGTGACGAGGGTCGGGTCGAACGCGATCGACCAGCTGAACAGGAAGCCGTTGTCGATGCCCCACAGGTCGGTCACGCGCATCTCCCACGTGCCGTTCAAGCTCGAGCCCGTCAGCGCGGTCCACGGGGCGACCGACTTGTAGTCGCCGGCGGGAAGCGTGTCGCTGCCGCCCATGCTGACGGTCGGGGCCTCGAGGAACGTGTACTGGGCGGTCTGCGTCCAGCAGTAGTCCATGCCGGTGCCCGCGATCGGGTTGTTCTCCGCATCCGCGTCGTTCGCCATGCCGAGGAAGATCTCGCCGCCCGTGCGGTCGACGAACTTGTGGAGGATGAACACCGCGCCGTCCGGCGTCAGGAGCTCGATCTGGAGATCGCGCACCCACGAGTGCTCCATCTTCACGCAGACCTTGAGCAGCTTGCTCGGGTCCGCCAGCTTGGCGTCGTCGGGGAACCCGATGAAGTTGAGCTGCGAGTTGTAGGAAGCGTGGCACTCCTTGGCGACGCAGTTCGGCGACGCCGGGTCCGTGCACTGGGCGTCGGTCGAGCACATCGCGCCGGTGCCGACCCCGTCGGGCAGCGCCAGGGGCTGCGCCTCGGGGTTCTCGACCGCACCACAAACGGGGCAACCATCGATGCCGGAGCAGTCGGGATCGCTGCAGTCCGCGCGCCCATCGCCGTCGTCGTCGACGGCGTTGGTGCACGCCTCGGTGCCCGTCGGGGGCTGGTCGTCGTCATCCCCCCCTCCACCAGGGCCGCCGTCGCGAGCCGCGGGTCCACATGCAACGAGAACAAACGAAACGAAAAGGAAAGCGGTCCGCATGCGGGGCGGACCTTACACCGGTCGGCGATGTCCTGATCAAGAGAAAAATCCACGTGGCCGTGTGCTACGTTACGCAACTGCAGGAGGGACTCAGATGGGTATTATGAGTTTCATCAAGGGTGGCGTCGCCGAGATGGCGATCGCACGCCCGGATGCCGCGAAGGATCAGTGGGTCTACAAGCACCCCGACCAGACGATCCCGTGGAAGGCGCAGCTGACCGTCGATAGCGACGAGGTCGCGCTGTTTTTCAAGAACGGTGCGTACGTGGGTGCGTTCGCCGCCGGGCGACACACGCTCGACGCGAGCAACATCCCGTTCCTCGGTCAGCTGATCGACAAGTTCACCGGTGGGAACGTCTTCATCTGTGAAATCTTCTTCGTCACCACACGCGAGATGCCGTCGATCAAGTTCGGCACCTCGATCGGTGACGTTCAGGATCCACAGACCAAGCTGCGCATCCGGCTGATGGTGCACGGCGAGTTCTCGGCGAAGGTGATCGACCCGATCAAGCTGTTGATCGGCCTCGTCGGCCAGAAGAACGCCACCAACGAGGGCTTCCTGCCGTGGTTCAAGAGCCAGGTCCAGAAGACGATGAAGGACGGCATCGCCGAGCTCATCGTCAAGGAGAACTGGCCGCTGATGAAGGTCACGTCGGGCGGCTACACCGACGAGATCGAGGCCACCACCCTCACCAACGTTCGCCGGAACATCGAGCCCTACGGCGTCGAGATCATCCGGTTCGGCGACTTCTCGGTCTCGATGGACGAGAAGGACAAGGAGCGGCTCGACAAGCTGGTCGACCGCATGGCCTACGTCGACGGCATGGGCTCGGTCAACGGCGGCATGGCCGCGTACCAGCAGCTCGCCCAGGCCGAAATGATGATGGGCGCCGCCGAGGGCATGAAGAAGGGTGGTGATGGTGGTGGTGGCGCGCTCCAGGGCGCCGGGATCGGCATGGGCTTCGCGATGGCCGGCCAGATGGGCGGCATGATGGGCAACTCGAACGCGAACCGCCCCGCCGAGAGCAAGGAGTCGATCATGGCCACGCTCAAGCAGCTCGGTGAGCTGAAAGCGGCCGGCATCCTCGACGAGGCCGAGTTCCAGTCGAAGAAGAAAGAGCTCCTCGCGAAGCTCTAGTGTCGCGCCTCGACAACCAGTCGTACTACGACGACTTCGCCGGCTGGTACGAGCGCGAGCGGCACCTGCCGTATCACCGCATGCTCGATGATCTCGAGGTCGGGATCGTCGAGCGCTACGGCATTGGTAAGGATGTCTTCGAGGTCGGGTGCGGCACCGGGCTGATCCTCGACCGCACCCGGCGGTTCGCACGCTCCGCCGCCGGCATCGATCTCTCCGGCGGCATGCTCGCGCGCGCTGCGCAGCGCGGCCTTCGCGTGGCGCAAGCGTCGGCGACGGAGCTGCCGATCGCCACCGAATCGGTCGATGTCGCGTACTCGTTCAAGGTGCTCGCGCACATCCCCGACATCGCGGGCGCGTTGCGCGAGATGGCGCGCATCGTCCGGCCCGGTGGCTGGGTACTCGCCGAGTTTTACAACCCACGCTCGATCCGCCGATTGGTGAAGTGGGCGAAGCCGCCCACCGCCGTGTCCGACAGCACCAACGACGAGCACGTGTTCACGCGCTACGACGACGCCGCCGCGATCCGCACCTACCTGCCCCCGGAGCTCGACTGGGTGACGTCGCGCGGCATCCGCGTGATCACGCCGGTCGCGAAGGTGCTCGAGGTCCCGGTGCTCGGCGCCGCGGTCCGCTGGGCCGAGCAGCGGCTCGCGGATCTCCCCGGTGCGCGCGACCTCGGTGGCTTTCTGGTCGCCTGCTGCCGCCGCCGGTAGTGATGCTCGAGCAGCTGCGACGCGACCCCGGCCGTACGCTCGTCGTGCTCGCCACGTTGGTCGCCGCGGCGCTCTACCTGCCGACGCTCGCGAACGGCCTGCTCGACTATGACGACTGGTGGCTGTACGAGGCCAACTTCGTCCTCCGCGAGCCGTCGTGGAGCTCGCTGATCGGCGTGTTCACCGAGCTCGATCCGCAGACGCCGCTCCGCCACGCGCTGACGCCCGAGTACCTCCCGGTCCGCGACCTCTCGGTGATGCTCGACTTCGCGGTGTGGGGCGATCGCTACGGTGCGTTTCACTTCACCAGCGTGGTGCTCTACGTCGTCGCGATCGTCCTGGTGTTCAAGCTGCTCGTAGCCTGGGGCTTCGACCGCACGATCGCGGGCATCGCCGTGCTGTTGTGGGCGCTCCACCCGGTGCACGCGGAGTCGGTGGCGTGGCTATCGGAACGCAAGGGGCTGCTCGGGATCGTGTTCGCCGCAGGCGCCGGCGTCGCGTACACGCGGTTTCGCGGTGGAGGGAGTGCGCGGTGGTTGGTGATCGCAGTGCTCGCGACGGTGTGCGCGGTGTGGAGCAAGGGCACGGCCGCGTTCACCGTGGCCGCGCTCGCCGGGCTCGAGCTGATCCAGCCCGTCGGCCGGCTCAACTGGCGGCGGAGCCTGGTCGGGCTCGGCGCGCTCGCCGTCGTCGGAGGGCTCGCGTTCCTGCCGGTCGTGATCGTCGCGACCAGAGCCGAGGTGGTCGGCTCGTCGGTGATCCCCGGTGGGGCCGCGGAGATCGTGCTCGGCGTCCACGGGTTCTATCTGCAGCTCTCGGCCCTCGCGATGCCCAATGCGGTCAGCTATCCGGTGGCGCTCGGCCCCTCGGCATTCGACATCGGTCTCGGCGCGCTCGGGCTGATCGCGGTGGCGGCAGCACTCTGGCAACGCCGTGTCGTCGAGCTGCGTGCGGCCGCGGTGATCTGGGTCGCCACCTGGGTGCCGGTCAGTCATCTCGTGTTGCCGCTTCACATGGTCGGCGTCGCCGATCGCTACGCACTCGTCCTCGTCCTCGGGTTCACGCTCGCGGTGGCGTGCGGGATCCGGAGGCTCCCCGCGCGCTGGCAGATCGCGATCGTCGCCGCCCTCGCGATCGCGGCGACCTGGCGCAGCCTCGATGCGAGGAGGCAGTGGTCGAGCGACCTCGCGCTGTGGGAACGGGCCGCCGCATCGAACCCGCGCGATCTCGACGCGCGCAGTCACCATGCCGCTGCACTCGCGCGCGCGGGTCGATCGGACGAGGCCGAGCGCGTCGCGGTCGAGGGGCTCGCGATCGGCGAATCGCCGAAGCTGGTGATGCGGCTCGCCATCCTCCAGATCGCGCGCGGCAGCATGGCCGAGGGCCGCGCGACGATGCAGCGAGCCGCAGAGCTCGGCGAGCCCACCGCGATGGCGAATTTCGCGTCGCTCGAGCTCGACGCCGGGCATCGCGACGCCGCGATCGCGTGGGCGCGGAAGGCCGTGCACGCCGCACCGATGTCCGCGTTCGCTCACGCCACGCTCGGCGCTGCGGCGCTCGCGACCGGCTCGCACGACGAGGCGATCGCCGCGTTGCAAACGACCCTCGCACTCGCGCCGACGGTGCTCAACCGGTTCGCCCTCGGCGTCGCGCTCGTCAAGGTCGGTCGCCCCGCGGCCGCGATTCCGCTGCTCGAAGCCTGCCTCGCCGACCCGGACGTCGGCCCGCGCGCACGCGTCTGGCTCGACGAGGCGCGTCGCCCGCGCTGAGTGCGGCCTCCGTCGCGACATGCGATAGTCCGGCCGTGGGCCACATCCTGATCGTCGACGACGAACAGTCGATGCGAGAGTTTCTCTCGATCTGCCTGCGCCGCGCCGGGCACACCACGAACACGGTCGACAGCGCCGAGGCTGCGCTGCGCGAGCTCGGGACGACCGCGTTCGATGTCGTGGTCACCGATCTCAAGATGCCCGGCGGGCTCGACGGCCTCGGCCTGCTCGAAGCGATCAAGTCGCCCACCAAGCCGCTCGACTGCGAGGTCATCCTGGTCACCGCGTTCGCGACCGCCGACACCGCGATCGCGGCGATGAAGCGCGGCGCGTACGACTACCTGACCAAGCCGTTCCACGTCGACGAGATCAACGCGGTGATCGGCCGGGCGCTCGAGAAGCGCGCGCTGGTCCAGGAGAACGTCGCCCTCAAGGATCAGGTCGCCGGCCGGGTGCGGCTCGCGCAGCTGCTCGGCAAGAGCAAGGCGATGCAGGGTGTGTTCGAGCTGATCGGCAAGATCCACTCGACGAAGACCAACGTGCTGATCACCGGCGAGTCGGGCACCGGCAAGGAGCTGGTTGCACGCGCGCTTCACACCGAGGGCAATCGCGCGAGCAAGCCGTTCGTCGCGGTCAACTGCGGCGCGATTCCCGAGGAGCTGATGGAATCGGAGCTGTTCGGGCACAAGAAGGGCTCGTTCACCGGCGCGATCGCCGACAAGAAGGGCCTGTTCCAGGAGGCCGACGGCGGCACGCTGTTCCTCGACGAGATCGGCGAGCTGTCGCTCGGGCTTCAAGTGAAGCTCCTGCGCGCGCTGCAGGAGCGCAAGGTCAAGGCGGTCGGCGGCAACGACGAGGCCGCGATCGACGTGCGGGTGATCGCGGCGACCAACCGCGATCTCGAGGCCGAGGTCGCGCGCAACGCGTTCCGCGCCGATCTGTTTTACCGGCTCAACGTGGTGGAGGTCCGGTTGCCGCCGTTGCGCCAGCGCCGCGAAGACATCCCGCTGCTCGCCGAACACTTCCTACGCAAGTTCGGCGAGGAGCACGGGCGCACGTCGAAGCTGACGATGGAGGCGCTGCGCCGGCTCGAAAGCTACGACTTCCCTGGCAACGTGCGCGAGCTCGAGAACGTGATCGAGCGCGCCGTCGCGCTGTCGTCGAGTGCGCTGATCGGGATGAGTGATCTGCCGGAGGGGAAAGACGGCAAGCGCGTCAGCACCCCGGAGCCGCCGGCGAACTTTCCGTCGGAGGGCGTCGACCTCGAGCGTCTCCTCGGCGACTTCGAACGGAGCTGGGTGCTTCGCGCACTCGAGCACACAGGTGGGGTTCGCAAGAAGGCTGCGGTGTTACTCGGCATCAGCTTTCGATCGCTTCGGTATCGCCTCGTCAAGCTCGGGATCGATGCGGCGCCTACAGAAGCGCCTATCGAACCAGACGACGAGTGACGTTTTTGGGCGTGCTTTTCGGCTCTCGTCAAACGAAGTGACGTTCTACGGCGCGCTTCCGACGAGCGATCACGCACTTGGCGTTGGCGCGACCGTTGCTTTACGGACTCATCACAACCCCAAGGAAATGAGAAACCACATGAAGAAGAAAGCGCAGCGCGGCTTCACCCTGATCGAGCTGATGATCGTCGTCGCGATTATCGGCATCCTGGCGGCAATCGCCATCCCGGCGTTCATCGAGTACATGAACAAGGGCAAGAAGACGGAAGCCAACCTCCAGCTGCGCGCCATCGAGACGAAGGTGAAGACCTTCCGTACCGAGAAGGGTCGTAACCCGGTCGACGGCGCTGTGCTCCCCGCCGCGGTGAGCACGGCGAACTGCACCGGCATCCCGGCGGTCGCGCAGAGCGCGTGGACCGGTGGCTGGCTGGAGATGGGATTCCACATCGACGAAGCCAGCCGCTACAGCTACCAGTGGGCGAGTGGCGGCACGGCGACGGCACAGGGTGACCTCGACTGCGACGGCACCACGACCTCGCAGGTCCTGACCCTCACGCTCAGCGAAGGTAACCTCATCGCGAGCTACGCCGACCCGACGCCGGACTAATCACCGCGAACGAGTCACTGCGCATCATGCGACGACAGACCGCCGGGAATCGGCGGTTTTGTCGTTTCGGTGTATTTTCAATTGGTGCAGACGAGGCTGGTCTCCCTGGTCGCGCTGGCCGTGCTGGCCGGAGCGCAAGGAGCTCGCGAGCTCGCACGCAGCGAGGCCGCGACCACCGGCGAGGCCGAGCCGTACACGCCCTCCCCCGCCGCGGCGCCCTACGTCTCGCTCGGCTATCGCGAGGTCGCAGCGGACCTCCTGTTCTTCCGGCTGGTGGGCTACTTCGGTGGCAAGCACACGGCGGAAGGTGTCGCTGCGCTGGTCGAGGCGATCGCCGCGCTCGACCCTCGCTACCGCAAGATCTACATGTGGGGAGCGCGGGCGATGAGCCACGCGCTCGGGACCGGCCTCGGCCGCGAGCACCACCTGCGCGCGATCCGGCTGCTCGAGGCCGGGATGCGCGAGTTCCCCGAGGACTACCAGATGCCCGAGCTCGCGGGCGCGATCTACCTCGTGGACCTGATCACCAAGGACCCGGTCCAGCGTCGCGCGTGGGACGAGGCTGGCACCAAGCTCCTCGAGCGCGCGGTCCGGACGCCCGGCGCACCGGCGACCCTCGGGACATGGATCGCGCAGCTGCGGACCAAGCTCGGCCAGACCCAGCGCGCGAAGGACGAGCTGCGCGAGCTGATCTTGATCACCGATGACACCAAGGCGCGCGAGGAGCTGCTGGCCAAGCTCGGCGAGCTCGAGCAGGTCGACTCGGCCGAGATCGCGATCGAGATCTTCGAGGCCCGCCGGCGCTTCGAGCGCGCATGGCGCAAGGAGCGGCCGTTCATGCCACCGTCGCTCTACCTCCTCGTCGGCCCGCCCAGGCCACCCGGCTTTGACATGACGGACCTCGCGACCGGTGGCATCGACCTGGTCGGCAGCGACTTCACCGAGCGGCTCGACCCGCTGTGATCTAGCCCCAGAGTCCGGCTGGGGTTGATCCGAGCCGAGCCCGAGCCCGGGATCTGCGGATCAACCGAGAAGATCGGGCTCGGGCTCGGGCTCCGAGCGCTTCGCGCTCTTGGCTCGG
>JACCYD010001478.1 GCA_013696695.1 Deltaproteobacteria bacterium
GCGCACCTTCGCGGAGCTCGCCGGTGTGCTTGAACAAGACGTGGACACGCACGCGCTCGCCCCATTCGATGCGCCCTGCGATGAACACGAAGAACGCGATCGCCGCGGCGAGCAGCAGCAGCACGACCGCGCCGACGCGCGTCGCGAGCTTCTGATCCTGCGCGAGCAACAGGCTCATTGCCGGCCCATCCCGAGGCTCATTCCTTCCAGAAGAACTTCCACGGATTGCGCTTGAGGTCGCGGATCAGCTCGCGGAGATCGCTGTAGAGCTCGTCTCGCGAGAGCAGCGCCCCGGCAGTGCCCTTGCCCGCGCGCAGATCGGTGACGAGGCCGTTGACGTTGTCGATCAACCCACCCGCCTGCCCTGCTGCCTGCGCGGCCTTGTCGGCGGCGTTGATCGCGCGATCGATCCGCTGATCGGTGATCAGCCCGGTGACGCGCGTCGCATCGGTCATCAGCTCGGAGGCCTTCGGCGTCAGGGTGGTCATCGTGGTCTGCGCGGCGATCAGCGTCTTGTCGGCGTTCTGCACCAGGCTCGCGATCGGCCGGCCATCGCCGAGGCCGGTGTTGACCTTCTGCAGCGTCGTCTTCGCTTCTTTTGCGAGCGCGGCGCCATTGCCGATCAGATCGGAGAGCTGCTGCTTGTTCTTGGTCAACAGGTCGTTGACCTCGGCGACCGCGCTCGCGCCATTGGTCAATAGATTTTTGATCGCGTCGCGATCGTCGCGCAGCACGTGCGAGACGCCTTCGAGCACCTCGTAGAGCCGCGCGACCACGAGGTCGGTACGTGGTGGATCGTGGACGAAGTGACTGTCGTGAACGATCGTGTCCGGCTCGATCGGCGGCTTGTCCCAGTCTTTCCCGGGCACGATCTCGAGGTACTGCTCGCCGAGGACGCCGGCGGTGTTGATGAAGTATTCGGCGTCGCTCCGCACGCTGTCGCGCACGCGATCCTCGATCCACGCCGTGACGCGGACCTGGACGCGCTGGTTGATCTTGGGATCGAGCTTGCCGCCGAGGAACTCGACGTCCTTGACCTTGCCGACCTTGATGCCGCTGACCTTGACGGGAGCGCCCGGTTGCAGCGAACCGATGTAGTTGAAGTCGACCTGGACCGTGAACCCCGAGCGCAGCGAGAAGTTGCCGAGCACGAACACGAAGCCGACGAGGATCGCGGTCGAGACGAGGATCAGGAGTCCGACCTTGAACTCGAGTCCTCGCTCCTTCATGACGGCGATCCTAGCCCATAGAGAAA
Source organism: Deltaproteobacteria bacterium (assembly GCA_013696695.1). Lineage (GTDB taxonomy): Bacteria > Myxococcota_A > Polyangia > Haliangiales > Haliangiaceae > JABFXX01. The sequence goes on from JACCYD010001478.1 coordinate 1,256, forward strand.
CGCCCGGCCCATCTCTCGACGGGTCGGGCGTGTTTCAGCTGTGTTCAGCTCAGCTCGTCACAGGTTCAGGAAGGATAGCCACCACCCGGCGGCGGATAGCCTCCGCCCGGCGGCGGGTAACCACCACCCGGCGGCGGGTAGCCTCCGCCCGGGGGCGGGTATCCACCGCCCGGCGGCGGGTAGCCTCCACCTTGCGGCGGATAGCCACCACCACCCTGCGCCTGTTGCGGCTGCTTGGGGGCGTTCGGGTTGATGCCCTCGAGCTCGTTGAACTTGCCCTGGATGACCCACACGCCATACGGCGCGATGAACATCATGAACAGGAACGCGTTCATCTGCTTGAAGCCGGTCGCCTTCTCGACGGCCTGCGACCACTTCCAGAGGAACATGATCGGGCCGTAGATCGGCACCGCGATCCACCAGCCCGACGGCAGGTCCATGCCGGTCTTGTTCTTGAGCTGCGTCTTGGTCTCGACCAGCCAGTAGACGCCGAACAGCGGCACCAGCATGAGGAGCAGCGTGCCGAGCTGGCTGCGCTTCATCACCGGCTCCGAGAACATCACCTCATACACGCTCGGCGATGCCATCAGCAGCACGCCGAGGAATGCGACCAGGTACATGAGGCCGCGCGCCAGCAGCAGCACGCCGCCGATCACGTCGACGCTGATGATCACCTGGAGCGAGATCAGCAGGATGTGCAGGGGGAGCCAGAGCAGCAGGACGGCGCAGATGATCGGGCCGAGCGCATCGACGGCCTGCAGCGCGGGCGGCAGCTTCTGAGGCGGCAGCACGAACACGATGCAGAAGATGCCGAGTGCCGTGGTGAGGAACATCAGCAGGTGATCGATGATCATGAAGATGCCGCCGCCGAAACTGAACGCGGGGCCGATCATCGACAGGAAAGGCAAGACCAGTAAGCCGCCGCCGATCGCGATGATCACGCGCGCTGTTTGATCGGTTGGCCGCGAAATGCGCGACAGCAAGCCGAACAGCAGGATCGCGAACGCGAAGATGTAGATGGTGTTGCCGACGATCGGCCCCATCACCTGCAACATGCCGAAGTACGACGCACCGAACGGGATCCACTGGATCACCGCCGGCGGAATCGACTGCCGCATGCTCTGCGGCGCGGCCGCGACGAGCAGGTACGCGGCGCCGATCAGCGCCGGCCACAGCACCATGATGGTGAACGGGTTGCTGCCGCTGAACGGGAACTCCAGCGGGGTGATCGACGTCGGCACGACGATCGATGCGATGAGCGCGATGCCGGCGAGGAACAGGATCTTGCGCTGGAGATTGCCGTCGGCGAGCCGCGCGACGGGGATGCCGAGGATCGTGCCCGGCGCCGACTGCGGAAGACCGCGCGCGATGTTATCGAGCGGGCCCGGCAGGTCTTGCTGCGGAGCGACGCCGAAGCCCCCGGCGGCGGGATACTGCGGCTGGCCTGGCGGTGGGAAGCCACCCGGTGGCCCACCCATGGGTTGCTGCGGCGGCGGATAGCCTTGCGGTGCGCCACCCATCGGCTGCGGCCCCGGCGGTGGATAGCCTTGCGGCCCACCACCCATCGGCGGCGGCTGACCACCCATCGGCGGCTGACCATATTGCTGCGGTGGCGGCTGACCGTATTGCTGCGGCGGCGGCTGACCGTATTGCTGCGGTGGTGGCTGACCGTATTGTTGCGGTGGCGGCTGACCGTACGGCTGCTGACCAGGCGGCGGACCGAAACCTTGCGGCGGCCCTGGAGGCTGACCGTACGGTTGCGGCGCCATCTGCTGCGGCGGCGGCATCTGCGGCGGACCGCCTTGCATCGGCGGTTGGCCATACGGCTGCTGTTGCGGAGGACCACCGAAGTGTTGCGGTTGACCCGGAGGCTGACCGTATGGCTGCTGTCCCGGCATCTGTGGCGCTGCACCACGCGGCGGGCCACCCATGGGCTGCTGCTGCGGTTGCTGCCCACCCGGACCGAACGCAGGCCCGCCCATCGGGCCCTGCGGACCTGTCGGACTTGCCGGACGCGCGGGCTGACCGGGCTGTGGCGCAGCGAAGCCTTGCTGTTGCGGTGGCGCGAAGCCACCCGGTGCCGGTCCTCGTTGCGGCGTGCCGTGTCCGGGGATGACCGGCGCGGCGTGACCGAACATGGTCTTCGCCGGTTGCGGCGCAGGAGCCCCTCCTTGCATTGGAGGCATCGGCCGCCCGCACGTCCCGCACGCTGGTGCATTCATCAGCACCGCCGCGCCGCAATACGGGCACGGCCTAGTTGGTGTCGCCATCGACGATCTCCCTTTCGTTTCCGATGTCGACGGTATCGTAGCGATCATCTGGCCGCAACGAAGTGATCCCCTTTTGGGGCCCGTGTTAGCGTCCCCTTCGTGGCGCGGCGGCTTCCGGGACACGACGCCGTGCGTGGCGAAGCGGTAGAGCTTCGCATCGCGGAGACGACGGTGCGTGCATTCACCGACGAGAGTATCGCTGCGGCGGCGCTCGCGAGCGGAACGCGCGTGCTCTCGCGGTCGCTGAAGTATCACCGCCCGCGCGGCTTCTTCTGCCTCGAAGGTCACTGCAGCGGCTGCCTCGTGCGGCTCTCGGGCGTCCCGAATTTGCGCGCGTGTCAGGCGCCGTGTACGCCGGGCGCCGAGGTCGAGGGACAGAACGCATTTCCGTCGGCGCAGGTCGACTTGCTCGGCGCGGTCGACTTCCTGTTCTCGCGCGGCATGGATCACCACACGCTGATGACGTCGTCATCGGTGCTCAACAAGCTCGCGAACAAGGTCGTGCGCCAGCTCTCCGGGCTCGGCAAGCTTCCGGATCACCCTTCCGGTGAGCCACCCGAGGTCAAGCGCTTCGACATCGACGTCTGCGTGGTCGGTGGCGGACCCGCCGGGCTCGAGGCCGCGACGCAATGCGCGCGCGCCGGCAAGCGCGTCGTCCTCGTCGACGATCAGCTCCGTCCCGGCGGCAGCCTGCGCACCGATCCGCGCAGCGGGCGCTCCGCTGCCGAGGTCACGATGCACGCCGCGCAACACGCCGGCGTTCGCATCCTCGCGCGCTCGACCGCGATCGGCTTTTTCCCGGAAGACGACGGCGGCGTGCTCGCCGTGCAATCACCCGAGCGCCTGTATCGCGTCTACGCGAAGGCGTGGATCTGGGCGACCGGCGGCTACGCCGTCAACCTGCCCTTCGTCGATAACGATCGGCCCGGCGTGATCGCCGCGCGCGCGGTCGGTCGCTTGCTCGTCGATCACGGCATCCTCGCCGGCGATCGGATCTGCATCGTCGAGGTACCCGAGCTCGCCGACGACATGACCGCGCTCGCTCGCGCGCTGCAAGACGCTGGCGCCGAGATCACGCGCGTCGCGTTGCCCGACGTCCAGGCGACCCGCGGCCGCAGCTGGGTCAGCCAGGTCGATACCGCGCACGGCAAGATCGATTGCGACATCGTCGCGGTCGCCGCGATTCCCGCCCCGGCCTCGGAAGGCGCGCGGCAGCAAGGTTGTCGTGTCGTCCTCGATCCGCCGGCGGGTGGTTTCCGGATCGTGGTCGACGACCACGGCAGGACGT
>JACCYD010001515.1 GCA_013696695.1 Deltaproteobacteria bacterium
GCCGGGAGGTGCACCGAGCAAGACCTCGCCGGACGTCTCCGCGCGATCCCGACCTAGCGAGCCGATCATCCGCAGCCCGGACTCCTCGCGACCGAGCGGGGTGGCGTCTGCTGCGGACATCCGCTGCGATGGAGAGTCGTTCTCGATCGCGCGGGGGACGCGGTTCATCACGAGCTGGACGTTGTCGTCGTCGATCACCTCGACCTCCGAGACCTCGAAGATCAGGGGATCCGATCCCCGCAAATGGAACTCGTCGAGGCGAGGCGTCGCATCGGGATCGAACCCCTCCGATACAGTGAACGCCTCCGATACGGTGAGAGTGGCAGGACCGTCGTCGGGTGCGACGGCCGTCACCTGCGTGAAGGGCTCCGCCGGCTTGTCCCCGGGCTTGGGCTCGAACAGGTCGGGTTCGATGGCCTGGGCCGCCGCAACGGCTTCGTCGATCAGGAACAGGCTCGAAGGGCGCAGCGTGCCCATCAGCACGCCGTCGCTCGTCTGCGGGGGCTCGTCCGTTTCGTCGACGATTTCGGGCTCGTCGTCGATCTTGTCAGTGAGCTCGATCGGATTCGAGGTGCGATCGGTCGCGGCGGCACGAGCGACCTTCGGTGTCGGCTCGACCGTGGGCACTTCGTGCTCGGCGCTGTCGCGGGCAGCGCCCTCCATCGGCGTCGCTTCGATCTCGTGAGGCGACGAGTCGAGCTCGGCGAGTGGCGACGGCTTGCCGGTCTGGTGGCGAACCGGCGCGCCGTGATCGAGGTCGATCAGCATCGACTCGAAGTACAGGCGAGAGATTGCCTGCAGGCACTCGAGGTCGCCGAAGTCCGAGCCGTCGATCACCTCGAGCAACGTGCGCTTGCCATCGATGAGGCGGAGGATCGGGTTGTTGTCGTCGGGGATCTCGCCGAGCCGCGCCGACAGCTCGCCGGCATCAACCTCGAAGCGATGCGTCAGGGGTGGCAACTGCTCGAGTAGCCGCGACCATTCGTCGAGCCGTCGCATTCCCTCCATGAGCAAACCCTGAGAGCTCGTCGCGATCACCTCGCGCCGGCGAACCGTGCGGAACACGACCTCGAAGTCGCCTTCGCTCCAGGTCAGCAGCCGATACACGGCATCCTCGCCCTGCAGAGCTCCTGCTTCGGCGTCGATCACCCTGCCCTCGCGGAAGTAGATCGCGGCCTGGCGATTTCGCTCACCGACGAACTGGATGACGCCGGACTTGCGACTGATCTCGATCGTCTGGATGACGTCGACCACTGGCATGTCGGCGACGCGACCTGCGAACCGCGTGCGGCCATCGCGTCGCTCTTCGAATCGCACCCGCTGTCGCTTCTGCAGCAGGATGTTGATGCGGGTGACGATCTCCTTGATGTAGATCGGCTTGGTCAGGTAGTCGTCGACGCCGAGCTCGAGACCACGGATCTTGTTCTCGATCGCGGCTTCTGCCGTCAGAAAGATGAACGGGATCTCGTTCCACTCGGACTGGCCACGGACCCGCTTGCGCAGCTCGAAGCCATCGCCATCAGGGAACGTCGTCTCGGAGATGATCAGATCGGGAGCTCCGATCTCGAGCTTGTCGAGTGCATCCTTCACCGACTCGGCCGTGGTGACAGAGAAGCCCGCTTTGCGCAGCGAGACCTCCAGCACCCGCATGCTGCGGGTGTCCCCATCGACCAGAAGCAGACTTTGTTTCGACACCAGGACCCGCGCTGGCCGAGGGACAACCTCGACGAAATCGCCGCTGCGAATCGTATCGAACTAACCAACCAGTCGCTAGCAACGTAGGCTAGCGCCGATGGTGTTGCTGCCTTACGGGCGAGCCCCCTACCCGCTCGACCTCGGCGATCGAGCGGCCACCATCGTCGAGCTCCCTCCCCCGCCCCCCCGGGTACCGCTCCGGCCGCTGCTCGATGCAGCGCTCGAGGAGCCCGTCGATCGCCTGCGGCTCGAGGACCTGAGCCGGCCAGGAGACCACATCACCGTGATCGTCAGCGACGTGACCCGGAACGAGCCTCGCAGCGAGTTTCTCGCGGCGGTTCGCGCCCGGCTACCCGGTCGACGATGGACGTTGGCGATCGCGACCGGGACGCACGGGCCGTGTGGCGTCGAGGCGCTGGGGATTCCCGCGAGCCTGCTCGAGGGCATGCGTCTCGTCGACCACGACGGCCATTCGGATGACGATCTGGTCGTCCTCGGCACCACCCAGCGCGGCACGGTCGCGCGGCTTCATCGCTGCGTGGTCGACGCCGATCTCGTGATCGCGACGGGCTGCATCCGTCCGCATTACTTCGCCGGATTCGGCGCGGGCGTCAAAGCGATCTTTCCAGGTCTCGGCGCCGCTCGCGAGGTTCGTCGCAACCACGAGCTCAAGCAGCGCGCCGGTGCGCGTGCTGGAATCGTCGACGGGAATCCGTGTCGAGACGACCTCGAAGAGGTGGTCTCTCTGCTCCCGACACCGACGTTTCTGGTCAACGGCGTGTGTGCCTCCGATGGCGGCGTATTCGCTGTCGTCGCCGGCGATCCGCGGTCGGCATTTCGACGCGGCGTCGAGCTCGCGCGTCCGCAGTTCACGGTCCGGGTCGAAGCAGCCGACCTGGTGGTCGCCTCGGATGTCCTGCCCGTCACGGCCTCGCTGTATCAGGCCGCGAAGATCGCTGCTGCGATGGCGCCGGTCGTGAAACCCGGTGGCCTACTCGTGCTGGTCGCCGAATGCGCAGACGGGACCGGGCCACTCGACGTCGTGAACGACGCGATCTTTCGAATCGGCGTGCTACCCCGACTAGCGGAAGGCGTTCGGTTAGGATTGGTGTCGAGCTTGGAGGACCGGATCGTTCAGAGAACACTTCTGGAACCCTTCTCATCTGTCGCAGATGCGATGAATGAGATTCGGGGCCGGGTGGTGGTAGCACCTCGGGCAAGTCAGTTGTTACTGTCATGACGCGGTACGTTAAGTACTTGGAAGTGCTTGGGTTACAGGGGTCGACAAGCTCGGTGCTCGAGGCCTTTGGTCGCTTGTTCTTGCGTTGGAACAGCTCGATCAATCTCTCGTCTGCACGTAGTGACGACGAGCTCGCCGAGCACGTTATCGACTCGCTGCACGTCGTTCCGCGAATCGCTACCGATGCAACGGTGCTTGACGTTGGCGCAGGTGGCGGGCTCCCGTGCGTCGTCCTTGCGATCTGCCGACCCGATGTTTCGGTGACTGCGCTCGAGCCGGTTCACAAGAAGCACGCATTTCTTCGGACCGCTGCGCGCGAGCTCAAGCTCGCGAACCTCGAAGCCTTCGCGCGACGACTCGACGATCATGCCGAGCGGGACTACGACGTGGCGATGTCTCGCGCGACGTTCGACCTTCGCGAATGGCTGCTGCTCGGACTGGAGCGTGTTCGCATTGGTGGCCTCGCTCTAGGTTTCGAAGGTGTCGAGCGATCGGATTTGCCCGAGCCGTTCACGCGCTACGCTTACGACCTCGCGGGTAAACAACGAGCGATCGTTTCCGTAGAACGATTCCGTTGATCTCCTGCTGATCTCCGTCGAGGAACTGGTGGCTAAACGAAAGACGTTGTCTCCCTGGAAGCCGTCGCGCGAGATCCAGCTCAAGTCGATCGCGCGACGCGTTCCTGACGTGATCGCGGAGAACCTCAACGTTCTGTTCTGCGGCATCAACCCGGGTCTGTACTCGGCAGCGGTGGGGCACCACTTCGCGGGGCCGGGCAATTTGTTCTGGCCGACGATCTACAAGGCGGAACTAACGCCTCGTCTATTCACTGCGTTCGATGAGCCAGAAATGCTGGCGCTCGGATTCGGCATCACGAACCTGGTACCTCGTGCGAGTGCGAACGCTGAGGACCTGACGAAAGAAGAGCTTCGAGCGGGCGCTCGAACGGTTGGACGCAAGGTCCGCAAGTTCAAGCCGCGATTCCTGGCGGTGCTGGGTCTCGCGGCGTATCGGGTGGCATTCGAGAAGACCAAGGCGCAGGTCGGGTTTCAGGATCCGATTGGAGCTACCAAGGTCTACTTGCTTCCAAATCCTAGCGGTCTGAACGCGTTCCACCAGCCGGCAGTGCTTAACGAGATGTTCGGTGCCTTTCGTGCGGAGCTTCTCAAACCTGGACTTTAGTCGTGTTTCATGTGAAAACGTTCCGGTGGAAACTTTTTCACATGAAACGTTAGACCCGAACTGGGTGACTGGCTTCTCGGACGGACAAGCTTCGTTTACGTACAGCCGTTCGGGAAAACAGTTGGCGCTGTATTTCGCCATCAAGCTTCCCGCCATCGATCACGCCATCCTTGAGGGCATTCGAGCCTCCTTCGGGGTTGGCAAGATCTACGACGTAAAGGCTCGCGCCCCAACCGCTCGAACTGGAGCCACAAAGACCGCCAGCTACTATCGCGTTACCCATCGCGAAGACCTGCTCCGCATCGTGGCCCATTTCGACGAGTTCCCTCTGATGACCGCAAAGCAACGCATCTATGAGATCTGGCGCCTGATGGTGCTGATGAAGAGCCAGTTTCGACGCCCTGATCGCGCAGCGCTCGATGAGCTCGCTGACAGCCTTTCATCCCGCGTTGGTCGGAATCAATCTTCGCGCTAGTCCGACCACGTGGAACGGCGCTACAGGGCCGCTGTGGTCGCCTGCTCCAGCAACAGCAGGTCTTCCGCTCGCAGACTCAACGGCGGCATCCAGACGACCACGTTTCCCAGCGGCCGAAGAATGACTCCTTCCGAACGAATGCGTTCACAGACCTCAACACCTGCAAACGCCCGCTCGGATCGAAGCTCGATCCCAGCCATCACTCCGCACTGCCGGACTCCCTTCACGGATGGAAGCTGTGCGACTCGAGCGAGTGCTTCGCGTACCGGCTCGATCAGCGACTTCGCGTTCGCGAGGGTGTGTTCGCGAAGTAGCGTGAGTGACTCGAGGCCGACAGCACACGCGAGCGGGTTCGCCGTGTACGTGTGCCCGTGGAAGAACTGCTTGAGATCTCCTCGGTCGCCGAGAAATGCACTGTAGATCTCTTCGGTGGCGAGGGTCGCCGCGAGCGGCAGATACCCACCGGAGATGCCCTTCGCGAGGCAGAGGAAGTCGGGAGAGACACCCTCGTGCTCGCAGGCGAACATCGTCCCGGTACGTCCGAACCCAGTCGCGACCTCGTCGACGATCAGGTGCACGCCATAGCGACTGCACTGGTCACGGGCGAACTTCAGAAACCCCGGTGGATGCACCAGCATCCCGGCTGCTCCCTGAACGAGAGGCTCCAGCACGAATGCCGCGATCTCGTCGCTGCGTGTCTCGAGCGCTGTCGCGAGCGTTCGCTTCGCGCCCTCGTGATCGAGTGCCGGGCTCGGCACTGCAATCGAATCGACAAGCAGCGGACCGAACACCCGGTGAAAGAGCTCGATCCCCCCTACTCCCACGGCGCCGAGCGTGTCGCCGTGATAGGCGTCGCCGAGCCGGAGGAACTTTCGCTTCGTCGGTTTGCCGCGAAGCTGCCAGTACTGAAACGATTGCTTGAGCGCGATCTCGACTGCGGTCGAGCCGCTGTCTGAAAAGAACACGCGCGTCAGTCCACGCGGAGCAACGTCGATCAACGCGGCGGCAAGCCGAATGCCCGGCTCGTGTGAGAGCCCCAGATAGGTCGAGTGCGCGATCCGTTCGAGTTGATCGCGCAGCGCGCGATCGAGTCGCGGATGCGCGTGTCCGTGCACGTTGCACCAGAGCGAGCTGACGCCGTCGAGATAGCGCCTGCCCTGCTCATCGAAGAGATAGTTTCCTTCGCCGCGAACGATCACCAGTGGTGACCAGCTCGCCATCTGCGTGAACGGGTGCCACGAAACGCGACGATCAAGATCTTCAAGCTCGGACACGGCGCTCTTCTACTCGATCGCAGGCGAAGCTGCAGCCGACCGCTTCGCGCCGGTTCAGATCACCTTGATGGTCTCTGTCCACATCTGTGTTGTTTTCGGTTCGAAGAAAACACAGCTGCAGAGGCACGGAGGGGAGATCGAGATTACCCATAAATAACGCGTTGCGTTATCGTCGTTAGATCTTCAATCTCACTCGGTTCGTGACCTGCACTGAAGCTAATTCGAAGGCGCGCTGTTCCGACTGGCACCGTTGGCGGACGCACGCTTGCGACCAGCAGACCCTCACGCAGCAATGCGCGCCCGATCTCCTCCACGCCGCGGTCATCTCCGATCACCCACGACGCGATCGGTACATTCGCCGACCCACCGGCGCGTGGAACCTGCGCTCGAAACTGCCGCGTGATCGCGGAGAGCTTCGCCCGTCGCTCGTCGCCCTCTGCGCTTCGCACGATCTCGATCGCCCGCTTGCTCGCGGCAGCGACGCTCGGCGGTAACCCGGTCGAGAACACCAGCGATCGAGCGCGATTCCATAGCAGCTCCGCGATCGCCTTCGTGGTCGCCGCGAACGCCCCGAACGAGCCGAGCGCCTTGCCGAACGTGCCGATCACGACATCGACATCGCGACAGGCCGCCGCTACGCCCCTGCCCTCGATGCCCAGCACGCCCATCGCGTGCGCCTCGTCGAGGATCAGCGATGCGCCGCTGCGCTTCGTGACTGCTGCGAGCGCTTCGACATCGACGACATCGCCATCCATCGAGAACACGGTCTCCGAAACCACGATCCGCCGGCGCCCACCGTGTTGCTTCATCGCGCGCTCGAGATCGGCGAGATCGCGATGGCGATAGATCGCGATCGTCGCGCGCGACAGTCGACACCCGTCGACGATGCTCGCGTGGTTGAGCTCGTCGGAGAACACCACGTCGCCTTCGCGAAGCAGCGTGGTCAGCACGCCGGTGTTCGCCGCGTAGCCGCTGTTGAACAGCCGCACGCCATCGACCCCGAGCCAGTCCATCACGGCTGCTTCGAGCTCGACGTGAGCTCGATGGTTGCCGACGATCAACCGCGACGCGCCGACACCGGTGCCGCCGTGCTCGATCGCCTCGATCGCTGCATGCGCCAGGCGATCATCACCCGCGAGCCCGAGATAATCGTTCGACGCGAAGCTCGTGACCTCCGCGCCATCGACGACGACCCGCACACCTTGGCGGCCGTCGACCACGCGTGGAACACGGAGTCGATGAACGTCGGCGAGCGCACACAGCTCGTCACGGGCGTCATCGTCGAGGCTCACGGCCGCGAACTATAGGGTGAAGTCGGCTTACTTGCCGATGCAGAACCGGGCGAACACTTCATCGAGCACGCGCTCGCCGACCTCGACGCCGCGGAGCTCGGCCAACGCGTGCGCGCCGGCGCGGAGCTCGATCGCCACGACCTCCGGTGGCCGCTTCGTGACCCAGACTTCGTAGGCCGCCGCGAAAGCGTCGCGTGCCGCCGTGATCCGGCCATGCTGGCGCGCTGTGGTCACGAACGCGGCCTCGCTGCCTTCGCGATCGGCAATGCCGGCAAGCGCCAGGGTCTGCTGGCGCAGGGCAGGGAGCCCGTCACCGGTCTTCGCCGATGTCACGAGTGCCCCGCGCGCATCCCCGCCCAGATCGCCCTTACTGCGTGTGATCAACGCGCGCTCGCCAAACCGCGCGCCGTCATCCCACGGGGACGTCCCGTCGTTGATCACCACCACGACATCTGCCGCGGCGACCCGGGTCTCGCCAAGCTCGATCCCGCGTCGTTCGACCGGATCTGGAGCGTCGCGCAATCCGGCGGTATCGATCAGCGTCACCGCCACTCCATCCCACACGGTCTGGACCTCGAGCCAATCACGCGTCGTTCCCGGCGATGGTGCGACCAGCGCACGCTCCACTCCGACCAGCGCATTGAGGAGCGACGACTTGCCAACATTGACGGCACCGACAAGCGCGACCGCGATTCCGGACGCCATCGCACGTCCGTGACGAAAGCTCCCGGCAAGCTCGCCGCAGCGGTCGCACACGGCAGCGATCTCGGCCGTGATCCATTCTCGACTCTTGGCATCGAGATCCGACTCGGGGAAGTCGATCCAGCCCTCGAGCTCGGCCAGCACCTTCAGCGCACGCGCTTCGACGTCTGCGACCGCTTCACCGAGCCGGCCCTCGAGATCGTGCTGCGCCTGGCGCCACGCGCGATCGCTGCCGGCCTGGATCACCGACAGCAGCGCCTCGGCCCGCAACAGATCCAGCTTGCCGTTCGCGACCGCGCGACGCGTGAACTCACCAGGCTCGGCGATGCGCGCGCCGCGATCGATCACCGCGGCGAGCAGTGCCTGGAGATTCTGCGTTCCCCCATGACCCTGCAGCTCCGCGACATCCTCGCCCGTGAACGAGGCCGGCGCTCGCATCGCAAACGCGAGCACCTGGTCGACACGCGTCCCGGAAGCTGCGTGCGCCCAGCCGAGCCGCAGCTCGCGCGACAGGGTAGGGGGCTCGACGTGCAACACGGCCGCGACGATCTCGATCGCGCGAGGTCCACTGACCCGCACGATTCCGACACCACCCGGTCCCGCCGCCGTCGCGATTGCCGCGACGGTGTCGTCGCCCTGGATCGGCTGGTCGCCCGCCGACCGGATCGGCTGGTCGCCCGCCGAAATCGTCACTCGGGGTTGGGAACAATGAGGAGATGGCGATCTTCGCCTTCACCCTCACTGCGACTCGACAGCCCCGGCATCTCGGCGATCGCCATGTGGACGATGCGGCGATCGTGCGGTGTCATCGGCTGGAGCTCGACGATCTGCTTCGTCTGCAGCGCCTTCTCGCCCATCCGCTGAGCGATGCCACGAAGGCGCTCGATCTGCTTGTCGCGGAAGCCCCCGGCGTCGACCACCAGCGGTTTGGTCTTCTCGCGATCGCGCTCGCCACTCGGGCGGTCGCGATAGATCACCTTGTTGACCAGGTGCTGGAGCGCGTCCATGACGACGCCGCGCCGGCCGATCACCAGCTCGGTATCCTTGGTCTGGATCTCGAGGGTGGTCTTGTCCTTGTCATCCTTGATGTCGATGTCGGCGGAAATTCCCATCCGCTCGAGCACGCCCAGCAAGAACTCGCTGGCCTTCTCGGCCAGATCTTCACGTTCGATCGTCGCAGTTTCCGTCACGATGCCCTCCAAAACTCTCTAGCGCCGGCGCTTCTTGCGCTTCGGGCGATTACGCGGTGGTCCCGACTTGGACGGCGCGGTCGTCGATGGCTCGTCGCCGTCGTCCTCGTCGTCCTTCTCGATGGCCTCCGCGTCGATGACTTTTTTCGCAACGGGCTTGGCCGCTGCTTTCGCGGGCGAGGTCTTCGCCGCGATCGACTCTTCTTGCGCCTTCTTCATGCGAGCCATGATCTCGAGGCTCTTCTTGTCGTACTTGTTCATGTAGATCGAGTGCAGAGCGCTCAGCACGGTGTTCGTGAAGATGTAGATCGTGAGGCCGGCGGGGAAGAAGAAGGCCATCACGCCGAACATCAGCGGCATGCCGTACTGCAGGAACTTCTGCTGGCGCGAGTCGCCCGTCTGCGGCGTCAGCCGTGCCTGCACGAACATCGTGACGAGCAGGATGATCGGCAGGATGTAAAATGGATCCGTGTTGGTGAGATCGTCGATCCAGCCCGGGATGAACGGCTGCTGGTAGAGCTCGCCCGCGCTCGACAGCATGCGGTAGAGCGCGATCCAGATCGGCATCTGCAGCAAGATCGGCAGACAGCCCGCGATCGGGTTGACGTTGTGCTGCTTGTACAGCGCCATCGTCTCGGCCTGGATGCGCTGCTTGTCGTCCTTGTACTTCTCCTGCAGCCCCTTCATCTGCGGCGCGAGGGCGGCCATCGCCTTCATCGACCGCATCGACTTGGTCGTCCAGTACAGCGTCAGTCCCTTGACCAGGAACGTCAGCAGCATGATGGCGATGCCCCAGTTGACGACGACGCTCTGGAACTTGAACAGCAGCCACATCAGCGGCCGGCCGATGAAGGCGAACCACCCGAGATCGACCGTCTGGCTGAAGCCGGACTCCCAGCCTTCTTTGTCGGCGATGTCGTCGGCGTCTCGCAGCTGGTAGTAGTTCTTGGGGCCGAGGTACGCGACCACCTCGCGCGTGACTGACGACGTGCCCGGCTTGAACTCGTCCGCCTGCGGGGTCTCGATGTCGGTCCGCATCAAGCCGTAGGGCTGGACCGGGTACGTGTGCTTCGCGATCATCTCCGTCGAGAGCCGCTTCGGCGCGTAGGAAACCTGAAGATACGGGTGTTCGAATCCAGTCCAGGTGATGTTCGGCTCGAAGCGCGGCACCCCCGGATGCGCCGGGCTCTCCTGGAGCTCCTTGAGCGTGGTCGTGACGATCTCGCTCTCGCCATCGCGCAACGTGGACGAGCTCCAGATGCGCGGTGACACCTGCATGCCGCCCTCATCGGAGACCGCGGGATCCTGGAACGTGAACGAGGACACCGTCAGTCGCTGGTTGATCGACTCCTTGCCGTCGTTCTTGACCTTCACGGTCACTGCCATCCGAATCACGAAGGCGTCGGGGACGATCGTGAAGACCTTGGTCAGCTCGACGTTCTCGTGCGTGTACGTGTAGACGATGACGGTCTCGGTGGTCCGCGCCTTGTCGAGCGTCCACACGGTGCGTTCGGGCAAACACACCGACGACTTGTCCCAGAAGCCGACCTGGAACGAGCCGGCCTGCTTCGCCATCAGCTCGCCCTGCGTG
>JACCYD010001519.1 GCA_013696695.1 Deltaproteobacteria bacterium
CGCGTGGGGCAGCGCCCTGCCGTGGCCGCAGCTCCGCGATGCCAGCGCGCATCCGGCGCGCCGCTCCGGTGCCTCGGCGATCCTCGTCGACGGCGCGCTCGCGGTCTGGGTCGAGCCCAAGGGCAAGCGGCTCGCCACCGGCTCGCTGCCCGCCGAGACGATCGAGCTCGCGCTCACCGTCGGGTTGCCGCGGGTCGCCGCCCGTGCGCGCCGTCGCGAGCTGCTCGTCGAGACCATCGATGGCATCGCCGCCGCCGAGTCGTCGCTCGCGCGCGGCTTGCTCGCCGCCGGCGCTCGCGTCGACTACCGCGGCCTCGTCGTGCGCGGCTCGCCGTCTGCCATCCCACAGCCTCAGCCGGACCCCGAGCCCGAGCCCGATGCGGACGACGACGAGGGCTGATGCCCGAGGGTGACTCGATCCGGCGCGTCGCGATGCAGCTGGCGCCGATCGTCGGCAAGACGCTGCTCCGCGCGACGACGCAGGGCCTCGAACGCGCGATCACCGGTCAGGCCGTCGCGCATGTCGACGCGCACGGCAAGCACCTGCTGATCGATCTCGAGAATCAGACCCAGCTGCGCGTGCACCTCGGCATGAACGGGCGATTCCGTCGCTACGATCGCGTGACCGGCGAGGAGGTGCTCGGCCGCATGTCACCGGGGCGCGCCAGCCTCGCGCTGGTCGTCGACGATGCGGTGTACGTCTGGGTGCAGGCGCGCACGGTCGAGATCGCCGATCGCCGCGCGCCGATGCGCGGGCTCGCCGTCGCCGCGCTCGGCGCCGACATCCTCGCAGCCGACTTCGATGCCGATGTAGCGGCCGCGAGCGCTGCGACCCATGCGACCCGCACGATCGCCGACGTGTTGCTGGATCAGCGCGTGGTCGCCGGCATCGGCAACATCTTCAAGTGCGAGGCGTTGTTCGCCGCGGGCATCGATCCACGCACGCTGGTGGGAGTCATCCCGGCGGCGAAGCTTGCCGAGATCTACCGCGCTGCCCAGATGCAGATGCGGACCAGCGTCTCCAGCGGTCGCAACGCGCTGTCACCCGACGAGCCGGCGCACGCCGATCGCTTCGCGGTGTATTCGCGCAGCGGCCGGCCGTGCAAGGCGTGTCAGACGCCGATCGAGAGCTACCGGCTCGGCGCCGAGCCGCGATGGACCTGGTCGTGTCCGCGCTGCCAGCCCCGCTAAGCGTTGCCACCTGCCGTCCGCGATTGGTGGGGCTTCCAGTGGGGACAGCGGTTAGCGGCGTGATCGTTCGCCAATGGCTAGCCGAGTGGTCGGGAATGCCAAGCCTAAATGGCCTTCAACTGCCTGTAACTCGGTCGCGGATCCGCTGGTATCGCGGTTGCTGTGTGACTGGGCAGCTCGAAAGGACTCGTCCATGGCCACCGCCCTCGCATTCGCCGCTCCTGTCTCCCCGCTTGTCAGCGAAGTTTCGACGACGCTCACGGTCGGCGCCAAAGCCGCATTCGAGGTGTTCTCCGACACCATGGAGATCCCGCGATGGCTGCCCATCGTCCAGACCGCCCGCATCCAGTCGCGGCACCTCGATGGCCGCCCTGCCCGTGTCGCCTTCACCCGTGCTCTCGAGCGGGGATCTCTCGGCTACACACTCGAATACAGCTATGACCCGACGTCGCTCGCCGTGGCGTGGAGCACTCCGGACTCATCAAATGTCGTGCTCAGCGGCGAGGCACGGTTCGTCCCGCTCTCGCAGCGCGCGTGCCTGATGCTGTACCGACTCGTCATCGAGCTGCCGATCGTCGACGATCTGATCAGCAGCGAGCTCGACAAGCATCCTGCTTCGTTGGTGGTTGCGGAGTTCCGCGAGCACCTGCGCCGACTCTGCTGATTGCTCCGCGGTGGACGTACATGCGTCCGGGGTAACGCGCGATCGCGGTAGCAAACTCGTTGGTTCCCGACCGCTGGGTTGTGTACTCTGGATTCGGTGTCGTCGAGCGAACAACGTCCTGACAAGGCTCTGCCTTCCGTCGTGACGCCGGCGCTCGAGCCACCGGCGAACGCTCAGGTGGAGGTGGGGTTGGCGCGGGGGACGGTGCCAGGTCAACTGGTCGATCACTCCGTCGAAGCGGCCGCGCAGCTTCGCGAGCTCGAGATCAAGCTCGACAAGTGTCTCGCGACGCTGAACATGCACTTCCAGCCGATCGTGCACGCACACGATCGATCGCGCTTCGGCTACGAAGCACTGATGCGCTCCACGGATCGCGCGCTGCCACATCCCGGCGCGGTCCTCGATGCAGCGGAACGTCTCGAACGCATCCCGGCGCTCGGTCGCGCTGTGCGCGCGCAGTGCGCGAAGGTGATCGCCGGCTCGCCGCCGGAGCGCGGTGTCGTGTTCATCAACCTCCACCTGCTCGATCTGTTCGACAAGCAGCTGACCTCGGCGTTCGCGCCGCTGTCGCGCGTGGCCTCGCGCGTGATCCTCGAGATCACGGAGCGCACGTCGCTCGAAGGCCAGCTCGACCTGCGCTATCGGGTCGCCGAGCTGCGCGAGCTCGGCTTCCGCATCGCGATCGATGATCTCGGTGGCGGCCACGCGCGCATGGGCACGTTCACCCTGTCCGATACCGACTTCGTGAAGCTCGACATGTCGCTCGTGCGCGATGTCGACAAGCACCCGATGAAGCAACGGCTGATCCGATCAGTCGTCGATTTCTGCCGCGATCAGGGCATCAAGGTGGTCGGCGAAGGTGTCGAGACCGAGGCCGAAGCCAAGGTGCTGGTCGACCTCGGGTGCGATCTCCTGCAGGGGTACCTGATCGCGAAGCCAGCGCCGCCGTTCTGCGATCCGCTCTGAACGACGGATCCGTGACGCGGCTGTCGTGGCAGAGCGGCAAACGCTGATCTGCTCACGTGCAACCACCCGATTTGTCGAGTGGCCCGACCGGCATACCGCGTGCTGAATGGCCCAGCATGCGTTCGTCCATCCTTCTCCTAGCTTTCTCGGTCACCGGTTGCCTCGAAGGCGAGGTCGCGCTGTTCGGGTGTCCTCCCGACGAGGTCTGCTCGGATGACACCCCTGTCGGGCTCCACTTCTTCGGGGCGGCGATCTCCAACGCGCTCCAACTCGGCAACAACGCGACGGCGGTCGGCGGCACGCAGAACGTTGCGCTGATGCGAAAGGTCGGAGCGGAGGCGTTCGTCCCGCTGACCGCCGGGTACATCGCCACGGGCGGCACGGCGGTGGCGGTCGAGAGCAAGGACGCGAACGTGGTCACCCTGCGCGGTCAGTCGGTCGGCGAGAACAACCTCGAGATCCGCGACATCGACGATGACTCGCTGATGGATCGCAAGCTGTTCGACTCGGCCGAGATCGTGGCGGTCTCGGTGGGACCCGCGGGCCTCGAGAGCCGGCGCCTGCCGAGCGCGTTTCTTCCCGGCACGATCCGGTTCGGCATCGGGTTGTCCGGACCCGATGGCGCCGGTCGTCTGGTCGACGAGTCGATGACGATCGATCTCGTGGGATCGACGCAGCTGACGTGGGACCTCGTCGAATTCCCCGACGCGCAGGTCGGCGCGATTCCAGTCACCGTCACCGCCGGTGACAAGCCGCCCGTCACGCTCGACGTCACGGTCGTCGCGCAGATCGACGAGTTGGTCGATGAGGTGTCGGATGGTTTGATCGCCGGGCAGACCGGCTTCGCGTGCTTCCATGCGGTCGCGGGCGGTACGCACGACGTCGCGAACCTCGACTGGGAGATCACGGGCGACACCGGCACGGTCGGTTCGTTCCTCAGCGCCAACTGCGTCGCGATCCTCGTCGAGACCCCAGGCGAGATCACGATCACCGCGACGGCCGGTGGCCTGACCAAGGTCGTGACCTATCCGGTCGCGGAGATGATGGCGAAGCCTACGCGCGCGACGACCGTGCGGTCGACGGCCGGCGAGCGCGCTACTGCGGAAGTGTCACGGTCACGCTGAGCCCGCCGCCCGGGCGATTCGCGAGCGCGACGCGACCCCCGTGCGCCTCGGCGATCTCGCGGACCAGTGCGAGCCCGAGCCCGGTGCCGCCCTTCTTCGTCGAGTAGAACGGTAACAGCGCCTGCGAGATCACGGTCTCCGTCATCCCGCTGCCGCGATCGGCGACCTCGATGCTCACCGCGGTCGCCAGCTTGTTGACGCGCATCACCACCTCGGTCGCGGGCGATCCGGACTCGCGCGCGTTCGACAGC
>JACCYD010001523.1 GCA_013696695.1 Deltaproteobacteria bacterium
GGTCGTCACCGCACTCGCCGCCGCGTGGGTGATGTCGAAGACGGTGAAGCAACTCAAGGCGAAGCGCCTGCCCTTCCTGATCGAGCTCCCGCCATATCGCTTTCCGCGCTGGGGCGACGTGCTCCGCATGATGTGGAGCAAGTCGGCGATGTTCCTTCGCGAGGCGGGCACCGTGATCCTCGCGTGCTCGATCGCGCTGTGGGCGCTGCTCGCGTTCCCGCGCGAGCTGCCCGAAGGCTCGCGCGATTACGACGCGGAGATCGAAGTCGCCCAGAAGGCCGGCGACAAGGAGACCGAGGAAGCGCTCGAGGCCGCGAAGGGCGGCGAGCGGGTCGCCAACAGCTACGGCGGCAGGATCGGTCACGCGATCGAGCCCGCGATCGCTCCGCTCGGCTTCGACTGGAAGATCGGCATCGGCATCGTCGGTGCGTTCGCCGCGCGCGAGGTGTTCGTGTCGACGATGGGCATCGTCTATTCGGTCGGCGAGGTCGATGCCGGCGACGACGAAGCCACCAAGCCGCTCCGCGAGGCGCTGCGCGACGCCAAGAAACCCGATGGCTCGAAGGCGTACACGCCGCTGGTCGGGCTGTCGTTGATGATCTTCTTCGCCCTCGCCTGCCAGTGCATGAGCACGCTCGCCGTGGTGAAGCGCGAGACCGGCGGCTGGAAGTGGCCCGGGTTCCTGTTCCTCTACATGACCGTACTCGCGTGGGTCGCCAGCTTCCTGGTGTTCCAGGTCGGCTCGCTGCTCGGCTTCTGAGCGGCAATAAATCGGATCTTCGATGTCGATCCGCGTAGGGCCCGTTCGACTGATGGGTGAAGTTCCAACCCAACAGGAGAACGTCGATGCAATACCTGCTGCTGATCTACGGAAACGAAGGTGCCTGGGAAGACATGAAGGACCACGAGCGCGACGGTCACTTCCAGGACTACATGAAGTTCACGTCGGACATCAAAGCGTCGAAGCACTTCCTCGGCGGCGATGCGCTCCAGGGCGTCAAGACCGCGACCACGGTGCGCGTGCGCGATGGGAAGACGCAGACCACGGATGGTCCGTTCGCGGAGACGCGCGAGCAACTCGGCGGCTACTACCTGATCGAGGCGAAGGATCTCGACGAGGCGGTCAAGATCGCGGCGCGGATCCCCGACGCCAAGATCGGCAACGGCTGCATCGAGATCCGTCCGGTGATGTCCTTCAACGGTTGAGCTAGGCTGTCGCCGTGCAGAGCGTCGCGGCGATCGAGCAAGTGTTTCGCGCCGAGCGCGCGCGCGTGCTCGCGACGACGATCCGGGTCTGCAACGGCGATTTCGAGCTCGCCGAGGAGAGCGTTCAAGACGCCTTCGCCGCGGCGCTCCTGCAGTGGCCGAGCGAAGGCACGCCCGGCGAGCCGCGCGGCTGGTTGGTGCGCGCCGCTCGCAACAAGGCGATCGACACGATCCGGCGCCGCATCAAGCTGCGCGAGATCGTCGCCGGCGAAGATCAATCCGAACCGGGAGCCGAGGCCGATGTCGCGGCGGTGCCCGACGATCGGCTGCGGCTGATGTTCACCTGCTGCCACCCGGCGCTCGCACCGGAGGCGCAGGTCGCACTGACGCTGCGCACGCTCGGCGGGCTCACCACCGAGGAGATCGCCCGTGCGTTTCTCACCGCCCCGGTGACGATGGCGCAGCGCCTGGTGCGCGCGAAGGCGAAGATCAAGGCCGCGCGGATCCCGTACGTCGTGCCGGAAGCGTCCGAGCTGCCCGAGCGCACCGCGCAGGTGATGTCGGTGGTCTATCTGATCTTCAACGAGGGATACGCAGCGACCGCTGGCGATGCGTGGCTTCGACGCGACCTCTGCCAGGAAGCGATCCGGCTCGGACGTCTCCTGGGCGAGCTCCTCGACGACAAGGAAGCCAAGGGGCTGCTCGCGCTGATGCTGCTCCACGATTCGCGCCGCGACGCGCGCACCGACGCGCGCGGTGACCTGGTGTTGCTCGAAGAACAAGATCGCGCCGCGTGGGACCGCGCCCAGATCGACGAGGCGCTCGCGCTGCTCCACGATTTGCTCTTCCACCTCGAGCCGGCCGACCCGGCGCGGCTGCGGGAGCTCGTGGATCAGTGGCGGGCGTGGTACCGCACCGCGGCGGTGAGCGACAGCCTGGGCACCGCCACGCGGCACGTGGCCCGCGGCTTC
>JACCYD010001536.1 GCA_013696695.1 Deltaproteobacteria bacterium
GAAGCCGCGACGTTGACGTGATCCCCGAGCACGACGTCACCGATCACCGACGCCTTGTCGTGGATGTACGCCGACGGTGCGAGCCGCGCCTTCGCGCGCAGGTTCGAGATCCACTTCTGGCGCTCGCTCGAGATCGGGACGACGTGCGTCGGCTTGCGAGCCCCCGCCTTGTCTTTGTGCAGCACCGCGCGCACGACCTTGGGGTGATGCGTGCGCACGGTGTTGTGCTCGACCGCGGGTTGCGCGACCTCGACGCCGAGCGCTTCGACCAGCTGCCACACGGCGTAGATCACGAGCGCGCTGAGCACGCCGGTGAGGAAGTCGGTGACGATCACCGTCGCAGCCGTGTAGATCATCAACGCGATGTGACCGCGCCCCATGTGCATGACCTCGGTGACCTCCGAGGGCTTGACCATGTTGGAGGCGACGAACAGCAAGATGCCGGCGATACACGCCGTCGGCACCAGCTCGAGGTAACGCGCGAGGTAGTACGCGATCAGCAGCTTGAGCACGCACTTGAAGATGCCTGCGAGCGGCGAGATCGCGCCGAGCTTGATGTTGGTCGCGGTGCGAGCGAGCGCGCCGGTGTGAGGGAACCCGTTGAACAGCGGGATGATCGACATCACGAGGGATTGCCCGAACAGCTCCTTGTTCGGGTTGTACGGCGTGCCCTTGTTGTTCGCGAGCCGGTCCGCCATGCGCGAGCACAGCAGGCTCTCGATCGCGGCGACGAACACCACCGCGAGCGTGAAGTAGACGAGGTCGCCGATGTACTCGGGTGCGAAGTAGTTGCCCGGCGGCGTCCACGACCACGACTGCGAGGGGATCTCGCCATACTTGGCGCCGATGGTCGTCAGGTGCTGACCTGACAACAATGTGTTCGATAGCACCGCGCCGAGCCCGAGCGCGAGCAGTGGCGCCGGGATGAAGACCGTGATCTTGAGGACCCGTTTTGTGAACACGAAGGTGCCGAGCGCGAGCACGAGGGCCCACACGTTGAACTCGTCGATGTGCCGAGTGACGCCCTCGAGCTTCTCGAGGAAGCTGTAGCCGAGGGCCGACCGCAGCCCGAGCAGCTCGCCGATCTGCGACACCGCGATCGTGAACGCGATGCCGATCGTGAACCCGACGATGATCGAGTGTGGGACCAGCTTCACGATCCGGCCGGCACCGGCGATCGACATCAAGAAGATCACCGCGCCCGAGAGCAGCGCGACCAGCACGAGGAACGAGTGGTTGTACTCGAGCATGATCGCGCCGATCACCGGGATGAACGCGGCGGTCGGGCCGTAGACCTGATACTTCGAACCGCTCCACAGCGCTCCCACCACGCCGGCGATCGCGCCGCCGACGATGCCTTGCTCCGGGCGCAGGCCCGACGCCATCGCGAACCCCATCGCGAGCGGGATCGCGACCATCGCCACGATCAGACCCGCCATGAAGTCGCGCATCACGTTGAGCGCCGGATTGCCTCGTGAGAGGTCTTCGTATCTCCCGTCAAACGGGTTGAGAAAAAACTTCAGCTGTTTCCACATGCAGTCCCCTCGCGCGCGCGATCGGCCGAGCCGAATCGCGGGGCGTGTGAATCGATTACGAGAACGAGAAGAACAGGACCGGTGCCCTGTTCGGACTCATCGCAACCGACGGACGCTGAGCTGCGAGGGATGACGTGGTGGCGCGACCGATTCGCTCCGGCTGCTCGGGGACATCGGTGGCGGCGCCGCTCGCACCGTACGGCGTGCGCGCGGGATCGGATGGTTCGACGGACCCTTGGACCGCTCGCGATGGACGCCCTGCGT
The DNA here is from genome assembly GCA_013696695.1 of Deltaproteobacteria bacterium. Classification (GTDB taxonomy): domain Bacteria; phylum Myxococcota_A; class Polyangia; order Haliangiales; family Haliangiaceae; genus JABFXX01. Next base: position 1,800 of record JACCYD010001536.1, read on the forward strand.
CTCCTCTCCGCGATCCTCTTTCTCCTCCTCGAGTGGCCCCTGGCCACGCTCGAGGAACAGCTCGATCGAGCTCGCCGCGGCCGGTGCGATCACCAGCAAAAACGCCAGGCTCGCCACGAGAGCGGCGACCACCTGACGACTGCGAGCTAAGAAACCGATCACGAGAGGCCCTGAACTTATCCCCGGTGTCATGTATTTCCGATCTCGATCCGAAAATCCATCGGTCGGGCCGGCAATCATCCCGTGGCATAGTTCGAAACGTTGCGTTTCCCGCCCGCGAACATGCAGCTCCGGCGCGCTCAGCTCGTGCTGATGCTCGCCACCCTGCTGCCCACGGTCGCGATGACCGGCATTGGCGTGATCCTGCTGATCACCGGTCAATCCACCACCACGATCATCCTCGCCGTCCTGATGCTGACGTTCTGCACGTCGGTGATCACCGGCCTCATCCTGGGCTCGATCTTCGTAGGCAAGGGCGCCTCGCTGGTGCGCGTTCAGAACGACTTCGTGTCGAGCGTGTCGCACGAGCTGCGGACGCCGATCACGTCGATCAACCTCTTGATCGAGTCGTTGCGCAACAACCTGCTCGAGGAAACCGATCGCGCGCAGGTGTTGTCGCTGCTCGCCCGCGAAACCGCGCGTCTCGAAGCGCTGGTGGGTCGCGTGCTCGAGCTGTCGCGCTTGCAATCGAGCCACGTCTACGCGCGCGAGCGGATGGATGTTTCGAGCCTGGTCGAGGAATCGATCGCCGCGTTCGACGCCCAGACGTTGACGAGCCCGACCCCGATCCGGCGCGACCTCGAGCCCGGGCTGACCGTGGTGGGTGACCGGCCGACGCTGGTGCGCGCGCTATCGAATCTCCTCACCAACGCGTGGAAGTACACCAGCGAACCCAAGCGCATCGCGGTCGAAGCCAAGAGCGGCCCCCGCTGGATCGACCTGATCGTTCGCGACAACGGCCCCGGCATCGCTCCTGCCGAACATCGGGCGATCTTCGAGCAGTTCTCGCGCGGCAGGGCGGCGCATGACGGCGGCGCGCCCGGCATCGGGCTCGGACTGTCGTTCGTTCGCGCGATCGTGCGTGGCCACCGCGGGAAGATCGACGTCGATTCCACCCCGGGCGACACCGCGTTCCGCATCCGGCTCAAGCGCCGGCGCGAGCCGAAACCGGCCCCCGGGAAGCTGCAGGAAGCGCGCACGTGACGCGGCTCCTGATCGTCGAGGACGACGAGGCGATCGCGACCGGCCTCGCGCTCAACCTCAAGCTCGCGGGACGAGTCACCACGATCGCGCGCGATGGCGAGGCCGCGATCGAGCTCGCACAGGCGGAAGACTTCTCGCTGATCCTGCTCGACATCAACCTGCCGAAGAAGAACGGGCTCGAGGTGCTGTCGACGTTGCGCGCCACCGACAACCTGGTGCCGGTGATCGTGCTGTCGGCGCGCGATGGCGAGTTCGACAAGGTGGCGGCGCTACGGCTCGGCGCCGACGACTACGTCACCAAGCCGTTCGCGCTCGCCGAGCTGATGGCACGCGTCGATGCCGTGCTCCGGCGCACCGGCCAGATCGCGCTGACGCCGGTGCCCGCAACGGAGAGCGAGCTCGGCTTCGGCAACGTGGCGATCGATCTCGCGCAGCGCGTCGCCTTGCGCGCGGGCGAGGAGCTCAAGCTGACGCACCTCGAGTTCGAGCTGCTGGTGTTCTTCGTTCGCCATCCGAGCCAGGTGTTCTCGCGGAACCAGCTGTTCAACCTCGTGTGGGGACAATCCGCGGGCTCGGTGCGCACCGTCGACAACTTCGTCGGTCAGCTGCGCAAGCGCTTCGAGGACAACCCCGAGCATCCGAGGCACTTCATCACCGTGCGCGGATCCGGATATCGCTTCGAGCGGTGATACCGTAGCTAGCCATGGGCGACTCCATCTTTACGAAGATCCTCCGTGGCGAGATTCCCTGCCACAAGGTCTACGAAGACGACCACGTGCTCGCGTTTCTCGACATCAACCCGATCTCGCGCGGCCACACGCTGGTGATCCCGAAGGAGCCGGCCGAGACGATCGACAAGCTGTCCGACGACGCCGCCGCCGCGATCGGTCGCGTGCTGCCGCGCATCTCACGCGCGGTGCTCGCGGCGACCGGCACCCAGGCGTTCAATCTTCTCCAGAACAATGGCGTCGCCGCGCATCAGGCGGTGTTCCACGTCCACTTCCACATCATCCCGATGCACGACGACAGCACCGGCCTCGGCATCGTGTGGCGACCCGGCAAGCTCGCCGATGGTGCCGAGCTCGCAAAGTCGATTGCGAGCAAGCTCTAGATGACACACCTCGGGATCCTGATCGCACCGATCGTCGCCTTGGCGCTCACGAGC
>JACCYD010001539.1 GCA_013696695.1 Deltaproteobacteria bacterium
AATCAGGGGAATCGCGCTCGCGGCGCTCGTGGCAACCACCGCGACGGCGCAAGCGGATGACAAGGGGCTCTACGAGCGGCTGTGGCCACAGGCGCCCGACGCCCAGCGCGTGACGATGTCGCAGCGGATCCAGGATCAGCTCACCGAGCTCGGCAACACGCTCGGCTATCACGCTGCGGTGCTGAGCCACGACCTGGTCGCGTTGCGTGTCGATGCGCGCAAGCGTCGCGCGTACATGCACTTCGGCGGTGGCGACCAGCAGCTGTTGTCGTTTCGCCTCGCGAGCGACATCCAGTTCACCGAGGGGCTCGCGCGCGTCAACACCAAGATCGATCTCGCGTTCCGTGGCCGCACGTTCCAGCTCGAGCTGCCCGAGATGGAGATGGTGCCGGCATCGTATCGCGGCGAGCGTGGCGTCGAAGTGCGGCTGCCGATCTTCCGCCGCCGCTGGTGAGGTCCGAAACGAAGACCGCCGCCCGAGGGCGGCGGTTCCGTTCGATGATCGCTCTGGCTCGTTAGCGACGCGGGACGTAGGGCGCGGGCTGGCTGGCTTCCCAGCCGCCGTCCTTCCACGTCCACTTGCCGCCGACGTTGATCCAGCCGCCATCGCGCCACTTCTGGCTCGTGCGCTCCTTCTCCCACTTGCCCTCGACCCACTCCCACTTGCCGTTGTTCCAATCCCAACGACCGGAGATGAACACCCAACCACCGCGTGCAGGCGGACGCTGGCTCTTCGGCGGCGGCGGTGCGCTCGTCGGATAGTTTGCTACAGGCGCGGGTGCAGGACCGCGCTCCCAACCACCGCGATTGAATTCCCACCGGTCGCCGCGACGCTCCCACTTACCGGGACGCCACGTCTCGTTCACTCGCTCGGCCTCCCAGCGACCGTTGGTCCACTCCCACTTGCCGTTCTTCCAGTCCCACTGACCGGGATCCCAGACGAAGCCTGCGCGCGTACCGGGACGCTCGGCGCGTGGCGCCGGCGGCTCGCTCGTCGGGTATTGACCGACGGACACGGAGACGGAGACACCGATACCCTTCTCCCAGCCACCGCGGCTGAACTCCCAGCGATCGCCGCGGCGCTCCCACTTCCCGGGACGCCACGACTCGCCGGTGCGCTCGGCTTCCCAGCGACCGCTGGTCCATTCCCACTTGCCGTTGTTCCAGTCCCACTGACCGGGATCCCACACGAAGCCGCGACGCGTGCCAGGACGCTCGGCGCGAGGAGACGGTGGCTCGCTGGTCGGATACTGCGAGACGGCGGGAGCCCTATCCCAACCGCCCTTGTTGAACTCCCAGCGATCGCCGCGACGCTCCCACTTACCGGGCCGCCACGACTCACCGGTGCGCTCGGCTTCCCAGCGACCGTTGGTCCACTCCCACTTGCCGTTCTTCCAATCCCACTGACCGGGATCCCAGACGAAGCCGCGACGCGTGCCCGGCGTCTCGGCCTTCGGCTGCGGCGGTGCGCTCGTCGGGTACGCGGAGATCGGCGCTGCGGGGCCGTCTTCCCAGTCACCCCTGATGTGCACCCACTCGCTGCCCTTGTTCTCCCAGCGATCCTCCCGCCACCGCTTGCCAGTGCGCTCGGCTTCCCAACGACCGGCGACCCAGTCCCAGTCATCGCCATCCCAATCCCAGTGTCCGCGGACCCAGACCTGGCCAGGACGCGCCGGGTTGTTCTCTGCCTTCGGAGCAGGCGGTGCGCCGGCGAGGACCCATTCGCCCTCGACGCGAGCCCACGTGTCGCCCTTCTTCTCCCAGCGAGCGGGTTTGAACTTCTTGCCGACGCGCTGGGGCTCCCAGCGACCGGCCGTCCATTCCCACTTGCCGCCCTTCCAATCCCAGTTGCCGGCGACCCAGTGCTGGCCGCGCTTCTTACCTTGGTTCTCGGCCTTGGCCGCAGGCGGTGCTTCGCGCGGCTCGTTGCCGGCATACGGATCTTTGCGATCCTTTTTGTCGTCCTTGCGCTCGTCGCGCGCGTCCTTGCGATCGTCCTTGCGGTCGTCGCGACGATCCTTGCGATCGTCCTTGCGGTCCTCGCGACGATCCTTGCGATCCGCTTTATCCGTGGGCTGAGCGTCGACCGTCGAGATCAACGTGCCACTGGCAAGTGCGAACGTGAGCAGCCAGCGTCGAAGATGAGCAAAGCGCATCGGTCCTCCAATAAGCGGTGAACAGGACCGGAGCGTAACGTGGATTATTCAGGCTCGCATCGACCGCGAAGCGAAGTTCCGACGGCGACGCATGTTACGAACGATGTGTGGGCCGCGAGGCAAACTTCCCCGCGTGTGCGATCGCGATCGTGATCGCGTGTGGCGATTCGCCCCGAGAGATCCCAGTACCGCCACCTCCCACGCCATCGCACCTCGAGCTGACGATCGCGAGTCAGCTGTCGGCAACGCTGGGTCGATCGGCGATCGTGTCGTGCACGCCCTCGCGGTGCGTCGCGGATCTCGGTGATGCGACGCTGCCGCTCGCGATCACGAATTCCCCGGATGGCTGGACGTGGCAGGTCAGCGGCTTGCTCGTGCGCGCACAGCCAATCGAAGACTATCTGCGCGACGCGCTCGACGATCTCGGCGCGAAGCAACGGCTGACGTGCGGCGCGGCGATCCGCAGCGTCGAGCCCGGCGCCCGGATCGAATGCACGCTCGAGCACGGCGGCAAGGCGTTCGCGACGATCCGGGCGAACGGTGCGTTCACGACCGAGATCGTCCTCGATCCCGCCGCCGCCTCCGCGCGGTCGCAGGAGCCACCACCGCAGATGTTGCTCGATCGGGGCAGTGGCAGCGGCGCTGATGGCGATGACTGATCCGCGGTATACCCGGGGCATGAGGTTCGCGAGCTTCGTGTGTGCTGCGCTCGGCACGTCCTTGCTCGCGTGCTCGACTCCGCCGAAGTCCAAGCCGCCGGTCGATCCGCCGAAGAAGCGCGAAGGTGCGGTCACCATCACGGTGGTCGGCACCAATGATCTGCACGGTGCGATCGGGCGCCTGCCGCTGCTCGGCGGGTACATCAACAATCTGCGTGCCGCGCGAGCGGCTGATGGCGGCGGCGTGATCGTCGTCGACGCGGGCGACATGTTCCAGGGGACGCTCGAGTCGAACATCGCCGAGGGCGCCGACATCGTGCGCGCGTACAACGAGATCGGGTACACCGCCGCCGCGGTCGGCAACCACGAATTCGACTACGGCCCCGAAGGCCCAGCCGCCACGCCGGCCACCGCCGACGACGACGCGCGTGGTGCACTCAAGGCGCGCGCCAAGGAAGCGAAGTTTCCGATCATGACCGCGAACATCCTCGACAAGGGATCGAACGCGCGGATCAAGTGGCCGAACATGCCGGCGTCGATGATGACCGACGTCGCGGGCATCAAGATCGGCATCATCGGCGCGAGCACCGAAGCGACGCCGTTCACGACGATGCCCGCGAACTTCGTCGGCCTCGTCATGTCGTCGCCCGGCAAGGAGATCGCCGAGGAGGCGAAGGTTCTGCGCGCGCGAGGGGCGCAGGTCATCATCGTCACCGCGCACATCGGCAGTCGGTGCAAAGATCTCGAGCACCCGAACGACTCGTCGTCGTGCGATTCGAACGAGGAGCTATTCCGCGTGATCTCGGATCTACCGAAGGGCGTCGTCGACGTGTTCGTGGCCGGCCACACCCACGCCGCGATCGCGCACCGGATCTCCGACATCGCGGTGATCGAGTCGTACTCTTCGGGTCGCGCTTTCGGCCGCGTCGATCTGCGGATCGCCGCCGATGGTCACCTGGCGTCGGTGAAGGTCCACAAGCCGCAGTTCCTGTGCCCCGGCGAAGATCCGCTCGGCGGCAATCCGATGGCGCTCGATGCGTGCAAGCCGGGCGCGTACGAAGGCGCGCCGGTCACCGTCGATCGCGAAGTTCAGACCATCGCAGACGAAGCGATCGCGCGCGCCCAGAAGCGCCGCAGCGAGAAGCTCGGCGTCACGCTCCCCAAGACGGTCAGCAAGTCGTACAAGCTCGAGTCGGCCGAGGGGAACTGGTTCACCGATCTGATGCTGCTGGCCCAGCCCACAGCCCAGATCGCGCTCACCAACGGCGGCGGTCTGCGCGCCGACGTGCCGGCCGGCGAGCTCACCTACGGCGGGTTGTTCGAGGCGATGCCGTTCGACAACCGGTTCGCGCTCGTCGATCTCAAGGGCCATCACATCCGCAAGCTGATCACCACCAACATGCAGCGCGACAACGCGTTCCTGTCGTGGGGCGGCCTGACCGCGAAGGTGAAGTGCAAGGGCGCCGCGCTCGATGTCGCGATCACCGTCGGCGGCAAGCCGCTCGACGAAGCGAAGGCCTACAAGCTGGTGACCAGCGATTTCCTCGCCTCGGGAGGCGACGGCCTGGTCGGTCGGCTCAAGCTGCCCGAGGGCGCGATCAAGCTGACCGACGTGATCATCCGCGACGCGATGGTCGACGTGCTCAAGAAGCAGAAGGGCGCGACGGTCGATGCCGACAAGCTCGCGAAGCGCCGCATCGAATTCGACGGCCAGCGTCCGATCGAGTGTGGCGCGAAGGATGGCAAGCGCGAACGGCCGACCGAGGAGCCAGATTGAACGACGAGACCGCGCACATCGCACAGAACTGGTCGCCGGTTAGCTGGCTGACCAAGCCCGCGCTCCAGCAACCGCCGTACGCCGATGCCGCAAAGCTCGCGCGTGTCGTTGGCGAGATGGCGCAGCTGCCTCCGCTCGTCACGTCGTGGGAGGTCGAAAATCTTCGCGCCGAGCTCGCGCGTGCGGCCGATGGCGAAGCCTTCGTGCTGCAGGGCGGCGATTGTGCCGAGAGCTTCGACGACTGCCGCTCGGAGCCGATCGCCGCGAAGCTCAAGATCCTGCTCCAGATGTCGCTCGTGCTCGTGCACGGCACGCGCAAGCCGGTGATCCGGATCGGCCGCATCGCCGGTCAATATGCGAAGCCGCGGTCGGCTGACGCCGAGACGCGGAACGGCGTCTCGCTGCCGGCGTATCGCGGCGACATCATCAATCGCGATGGCTTCACGGCGGAAGACCGCGAGCCCGACCCGACGCTGATGCTACGCGCCTACGAGCGCGCCGCGCTGACGCTCAACTTCATCCGCGCGCTCACCGACGGCGGCTTCGCCGATCTCCACCATCCCGAGTACTGGGACATGGCGTTCACCACCGGGTCGCCGAACGCCGAGGCGTATCACCGCATCGTCAACGAGATCCGCGAGTCGCTCGATTTCGTGTCGGCGATTACCGGTGTCGAGAACGAGGTGCTCCGCCGCGTCGACGTGTTCACCTCGCACGAGGCGCTCGCGCTGCCGTACGAGCAAGCGCAGACCCGCCAGGTGCCGCGTCGCGCGGGTTGGTACAACCTGTCGACGCACTTCCCGTGGATCGGCATGCGCACCGCGCAGCTCGACGGCGCGCACGTCGAGTTCTTCCGCGGCATCCGCAATCCGCTCGGCATCAAGGTCGGGCCCGCGATGACGAACGAGTGGTTGCTCGGGTTGCTCGACGTGCTCGACCCGGCGCGCGAGCCCGGCAAGATCACGCTGATCCATCGGATGGGCGCGGAGCACGTCGCCAGCAAGCTGCCGCCGCTGGTCGCGGCCGTGCAGAAGTCGAAGCGCCACGTGCTGTGGATCTGCGATCCGATGCACGGCAACACGGAGACCACCCCGACCGGCATCAAGACGCGTCGGTTCGACAACATCGTCGCGGAGCTCGAGCAGAGCTTCGAGCTGCACTACCAGAACGGCTCGCGGCTCGGCGGGGTTCACGTCGAGCTCACCGGCGAGGACGT
>JACCYD010001543.1 GCA_013696695.1 Deltaproteobacteria bacterium
CTGCGGTCCCTCGCGAATAGGAGCTCGCCGAGCGCCACGAAGCCGCTGCTGACTCCGACACGTGCCGCGTAGACGTGCGGTCGGGAGATCACGATCGCGTGTGGTGCGCGCTCGTCACGCTCCGTGCGCGCTGGACCGCGTCGGGCGAGAGCGCCCCTCCCTCGGAGCCAAGCCCGTTCTTGTTGATCGAGGCCCCCGAGCTCACACGAACGCGTCAAGACGCGAACGCCAACCTCGAGCTGCTCGTCCGCGAGCTGGCCCCAACAAGCTCGAGGAGAAGACGCTCTCGCTCATTCGCCGCGGCGCGAGTCTCCGCTTCCAAGGCCGTCGAGGCACCACACCACTTCACTACAATGCATTGACGAGCAGCATGCGAGCTCGAACATTCGACATCGATCGCCGTACTGACCGTCCGCTTGTTGGACGTCAAAAAGTTTTCACTTCTTCCTTGACGAACTTTCGAGAGTTCTCGATGAAGAACTCCCCTCGCGACGCTGATGATGCGTGAGATGCGCTGTGTGTGACCGAGCGTGTTCATTCGCTCGCGAGTTAAATCTTCGACGGAAAACTGTGAAACGTGCCGTAGAGCGCAATTAGCGAGGTCGAAAATCTGCGTGGTAATGGTGCACATGCACGCATGCAGAGCGTGCATGGAGGTCGCGATGAATCACACGTTGAAGCCCCAGGTGACGGTGACGGTGACGGAAGCGGACTGGAAAGCACTGCACGCGATGCTGCGCGAGCTGGCGAGGCAACGCGTTGCGCTCGAGGCCCGCGAGGCCGATTACCTGGTCGAGGCCGACGATACGCACCTGTATCGGCGGCTGGGCTACTCCACGATGGCCGAGTACATGGAACGCGAGCTCCACTACAGCCCGCATGCGGCGAACGAACGCCTGCGCGTCGCGCGCGAGCTCGCGAAGTTGCCGCTGATCGCCGAACAGTTTCGTGCGGGCGAGCTCTCGTTCTCGGCGGTGCGGGAGCTGACACGCGTCGCGACGCCGGCCACCGAGGAGAACTGGCTGACCACGACGCACGGCAAGACCGCGCGCGATGTCGAGCGGATGGTCGCGGGCTTGCGCCGCGGCGATGGCCCTAAAACCGAACCCGATCCGAGGCTACTGACAACGCGCATCGTACTCGAGGTACCCGTCGAGGTAGCGGCGCGCTATCGGCGCCAACGGACTGCGCTAGACAACGAGCGAGGCGAGCGCGTTTCCGATGGCGAGGTACTCGATCTCTGGTTGCGTGCCGCCGATGGCGGGCCGATCGACGACGTCACGCAGCCGGCAGTACAGCTCGCGGTGACGACGTGCAAGGCCTGCACGCAGAGCTTCGTATCGGCGGATGGTGCGATGCAGCCAGTCGCTCCACACACCGCGGCGCTACTCACATGCGATGCGATCTACATCGGCGATCTCGAGTCGGACGACCACTCGCGCCCGAGCCCCACGATCCCCGCCGCGATCCGGCGCAAGGTCTTTCACCGCGATGGGTTCGCGTGCGTGGTGCCAGGTTGCCGCGCGAAGCGAAACCTCGACGTCCATCACATCGAGTTCCGTTGCCACGGTGGCAAGCACACGATGGAGGTCTGCTGCGTCTTGTGCAGCGGCCATCACCGTCAGCTTCACGACGGTCGCCTCGCGATCGCGGGCAAGGCGCCGGACCTCACATTCAGGTTCCCGCCCGACGGCGACGTCGAGAGCGCGACGACAACTCTCAGTCCCACCTGGGACGCGGTCGAAGACGACGTGCTAGCCGGCGACACAAAACAACGCTCGATATCCGCAGCGTCTCTGACAATCGAATAGACCATTTCTCGGATCCGCTCCGGTCCGATCGCTATTACGCGCTGTTGCGTCGGCCAGCGATCGGGGCCTCGCCACGGGAACTCGGACCTGACGGTCAGCCTCCACGTCCGAAATCTGAGTTCGGCGACCGACGCGAATGTTGACACTGCGCGCAAGGGTTCGAGTTGGCGTTCGTGCCTTGACGCGTTCGCGCGAGCTCGGACGAGTCTTCGATCAACAAGCTTCTCGGGCTTGGCTCTGAGGGACGGGCGCGCTCGCCCGTCGCGGGCCAGCGCGCACGGAGCGTGACGAGCGCCCTGCGCGCGAGCGCGATCTATCGACCGCGCGTTTCCGCGGCTCGCGTCGGCGATCAGCACAAACGCCGTGGCGCTCGGCGAGCTCCGATGCGCAAGACCGCAGGGCGAGCGCCCCGACCGAGGCTGCGTTCGCCCGTCCGCACGAGCAAGCTTCGTGCGGCGAGTAGCGGGCGGCCCAGATCACGCATCAGGCGTTCGCCAAGCTAACGCAGCACCTCGAGCCGACGTGGGTAGAGAAGGCCCGCCACTGGTGCCGGACGCTTCGGCGTCAAGCCTAAGATCGAGGTCGAGCTTGCTGTCGAACAGCTGGTACCGCCGAACAGTTGCCCGATGCCCCGATCAGCACGCCTCTGTCACACTGAGATGTGCACGATGTCGAGTTGCTGTCGTGTACCCATCCGGTCGCGACCGCGTTGGTGCCGTTGCTCGATGCCCTCGTCGATTGGGAGCAGCCCCGAGCTACCCGCGCGCCGTTCGCCGCCGAGCTACGTGCCGTGGTCGAGGCCGAGCTCGCGATTCCGAATCGCTGGACCCCTCATTACGACCGCGCGTTGCGCTGGCTCGCCGCTGCGACCGACGATGACCTGCTCGAGCCGATGGCGAGCTACGAGCTCGACCCGGTGCCCTGGGATCGATTCGCGATGGTCCGGCGCGACCTCGAGACGCACGCGCACCTCGTCGACCAGCTCGTCGCTGCGGAGGCGCTGGGTGCACGCACGCTCGGCCAGGCATTCGAGCTCTCGACGATCACCAGGGACCAGCTAAACAGGATCGCGCGGGTTGTGATCCGTGCGTGTTGACGAACGATCCCGAGAGGATCACCGTGTCGCGATCGTGGCATCCAAACCCGGACAGG
>JACCYD010001545.1 GCA_013696695.1 Deltaproteobacteria bacterium
GCAGCGAGCCGAGCCCGACGCGCATCAGGCCACGCACCCGGCGGAGCTTGAGCTGGACGATGAAGTCGTCGATCGCCGCGGGGGCGAACCCGCACGGACAGCACGCGATCTGCTCGGGCCACGAGATCCCGCAGATCGGGCAGCTCAGCTCAGAGATGCGTCACCAGCCCGCTCGTGATCACCGCGCGGCCCGCGGTGCGCTGCTCGAGCTCGGAGAGCCCGGCACACAGCGCGCGCCGGCTCGCCTCTGCTGCCTGCCCGCGATCGACGAGCACGAGCGCACCGCCATCGCGCACGACGGAGGTCGAGGTGCGCAGCGTCGCGGCCCAGTCGTCGTCGTCGGTGATGTCGCTACGCACGACGGCGGCGAGCGACGCCGGCTCGATGGTGGATAGATCCGCGAGCGCGTTCGGCAGCTTCTTCGCGGCCCGCGGCGTCATCGCGACCGGAATCACGGTGCGCTTGGCGGCCAGCGCCTGCGCGAGCTTGGCATCGCCGACGACCGCGATCGGCCCCTCGAGATCGCCGAGCGCTTCGGCGATCGCGGCGACCGCCGGGGTGACGAACAAGCCGTCGAGCATCCCGGGAAGCTAGCGCATCACATGTCGCGCAGGTATTCGCAGCGCGGCGCTTCGACGTGCGGGGTGATCCAGGAGACGTTCAGCAGCTGGTCGAGCAGGAATCGAAAGTTCCCGTAGGTCACGACGAAGAAGTCCATCTTGCGCTTTTTGATGCCGCCACCGGTGTCGTCGGCACGCACGCAGCCGTCGTGGATCGAGCCGTCGGGGAGCGTCAGGCCGTCGAACTCGGGGATGTAGAGCGGCTCGCCGATCCGGATGACTTTCGGATCGACGGCGACCGACTTGAACGGGATCAGCGGGCGGGTGCCGGCGCCGCGACCGAACGGGAACTTCTTGATGTCGAGCTGCTCGAAGCAGGTGCCGTAGCCGTACTTGCACGGGCCGGTGTAGTTGACGACGCGGTCGTCCATCATCAGCCCCGAACCTTCGAGACGCAGCGAGCAAGCGAAGCGCTCCTGCACGCGGCTCAAGAAGTAGCCGTCGCGCGTGTACATCTCGACCCAGCGATTCGCCGGCATCGCGCACGCACCGCCGCGCGGGATGTTGACGCCCTGCACTTCCTGATAATCGACCTCGCGGGTCAGCCAATAAAACCGTAGCGCCCAGCCGAGCTCGTCGACGAGCGGGTAGCCGCAGCACAGCTTGTTCTTGCCGCGCACCGTGGCCTTCGGCTGGATCGGAACGTCTTCCTTCGCGAGCTTGCTGTCGTCAGCCGCCGCCGAGGTGGCGAGGATCGCGACGATGACCACGGCCCAGCGCATTGGCCGATCGTAACCGGGCACGTGCGGCGAGCAAACAACGGAAGGCCACGACCGCGAGCGCATGAAGAAGATACGCCGAGCACGGCACTGCGGTTCCCGCCGAGAACTGAGCTAAAACGCGGCCATGTGGACGCGCGACCTCGCTTCGGCGGATGCCTCGTGTGGAGGGAAGGCCCATGGCCTCGCGCAGCTGATCGCGGCCGGCCTGCGCGTCCCGCCGGGCTTCGTGATCGACCATCGCGCATTTCGCGTGGCCACCGGCGATGTCGTGCGCAGCGCCGACGAGGAGGCGATCCTCGATCCCGATCCGGGCATCTCGTTGCGCCTCCGCCCCGATGCGATCGGCCACGCGTTAGACGACGTCGCGAACCAGGTGATGCACGGCGAGCTGCCGGCGGATCTCGTCGCGGAGGTCGAGGCGCGTGCACGCCTGCTCGGCGGACCGTTCGCGGTGCGCTCGTCGGCGACGATCGAGGATGGCGAGGCCGGTGCTGCAGCCGGCGTGTTCTCGTCCAGGGTCGCCGTGCCGATCGAGGAGCTGTGGTCCGCGATTCGCCACGTCTGGACGAGCGCGCTGACGCCACTCGCCGCGACCTACGCTCGGCGGCGCGGGGACGAGATCGTGATCGCGGTGATCGTGCAGCAGTTCGTCGAGGGCGCTCCGATGACGGCGTACACGCGACCGCCCGGCGCCCCCGAGGCGGACGAGGTGTGGTGGCAGGAGGGCAGCACGCTGAGCAAGGCTTCGCGCGGGTCCGGACCGGCGCCGTGGCATGTCGCAGAGGCGGCGATCGGAGCGCATCGCGGCGCAGATCTCGAGCTGATCGTGCCACGCGATCACGCGAATCAGTGGTTCGTGCAGGCGCGGCCGATCGTGCACCCGGTGATCGCGCCGCGATCGCCACCGCCGCCGCCGGTGCTCGTGCTGTTGCAAGACGGCCAGACCTGGACACTCGACGTCACCCACAACCCGGATCCGCTCTCGACCGCGCAGACCGATCTGGTTCATCGCGTCGAGGCCGCGGGCGCGGCACCGTGGGCGGCGCGCGTGTGCGCCGGTTATCTCTACACCGCACCACGAACCATCGTCGAGATCGCGACGGCGAGGGATGCGATCGAGCTCGTCCGCCGCGCGGAAGAGATCGAGGAACGCATGTTCGGTGAGCTCCACATGGACGCTGGGGAGCTCGCAAACGCCACGCTCGAGCAGGCGATCGATCGCTACATCGAGTTCGTCCGGATCTGGGCGTACGAGCTCAGCCCGCTGATCGCCGCGAGCCGCAAGGCGTTTCCACTGGCGGTTCCGCGCACCGGGGCGGTCGAGTCGATCCTGCTCGATGCGGCAGCGGATGGCCGCAGCGAGGCCGATGTCATGCCGGGGCTCGGCGTGCTCGCACCGGCGTGGGATGTCGCCGTGCCAACGTTCGCAGAGCGCCCCGGCCTGATCCGGGATGCGATCGCGCGTGCGCGGCTGGCGCTCGACAGCGGACACGACCGCAACCCGTTGCCGAACGTTCCGCCGGACGATCTCACCCACGCTGTCCTGGCCGCCGAGCTTGCCGAGCAGGACGACCATGACTTCGCCCACGCTCAATGGTTGGTCCGTCGAGCAATCCTCGAACGCGCCGACGAGCTTGGAATCGCTCGCGAAGATGCGTTCTGGATCCCGCTCGACGATCTCGTACGCGGCGACCTCGATGCAGATGACGTTCGTCGTCGCGCCTCCGGAGCGCGGGCCGCGTCAACAAGAGCGGCTACTTGGAGCATGCCGGTCGTCGTGCCCGAAGATTCCTCGACGAGAAATTCAGGAGTTGCGCTCGTCGGCATCGGCAGCGGTCATCGCGTCACCGGCCGGGTTCGCCGGTTCGAATCGCTCGCTTCCGCGATCGTGGTCGGTCACGGCGACATCGTGGTCGCGCGTACCGTGACGCCCGCTCTTGCCGTGATCGTCATTGGTTGCGCTGCGATCATCAGCGAAACCGGCAGCGTGCTCGGTCACGGCGCGGCGATGGCACGCGAGCTTGGCATCCCGTGCGTGGTCAGCTGTCGCGACGCGTGGTCGCAGCTTGCCGACGGCATGATTGTCTCGATCGACAACGATCGCGTGACGATAACCCGTTGATATCGAGGAGATCGAAGAGGCTAGTCTTCGTCGTCGAGATCGGGTTCGTTCGGATCGGTATCGTCGGCTTCGTCGTCTGGCTTGTCGGCAGGTAGTGGCGTACCGAGGCCCGCGTTCACACGTTCTCGCAAGTCTTTGCCGACCTTGAAGAAAGGCAGCCGCTTCTCGGCGACATGAACTGTCTCGCCGGTTCGCGGGTTGCGCCCTTCATAGGCC
>JACCYD010000002.1 GCA_013696695.1 Deltaproteobacteria bacterium
CCGTGAGCACGCCGAGGCGTTCCTGCTCGACCTTCTCGAGCAGCTGCAGGCCCGACAGGCGCGGCATCTTGAGATCGGTGATCAGGAGATCGTAGGGGCGGAGACGGAGCTCGGTCAGCGCCTTCTCACCGTCCTCGACCGTGTGGACCGAGAACCCCTCGAGCGAGAGAAACTCCGCGAGGATCTCGCGGATGACGCGTTCGTCATCGACGACGAGGATCCGTGCGCTCTCGCCATCGACGGGCGTGGCGCGAGGCGGAGCGATCATGAGGACAGCACGCGAATTGGGGGATCGTGCGGTTCAGGAACCTGCGGTGGCCGCGCCGGCCATCGGATCCGGGAAGCCGCTCGGCTTGCCGCTCGCCTGATCGGCGGTCTGCTGCGCCTTGAGCCACTCCTCGCGAGCGCTCATCGCCTTGCCCTTGCCGCTCTCGGACTTTTGCTTGGACGACTGCGCGCGCTTGCCGCGATCGGCTTCCTGCTTCGGGAAGTTCGCGAACGTCACGCCCTTCGGCGCGATGTTGTTCTTCTGGGCAAGCTGCGCCTTCTGGAGCTCGAACTGCGCCTCGCGCCAGTACATGTGCTCTTGCTCGTTGCGCCAGCTGATCTTGAGCCAGTTGCGATAGGCCTCGTAGTAACGGAGGCGTGCATCGGCGGCCTTCACCGACAGCTCGGCGGTGCGCAGATCTTTCTGCGCGACATTGATCTTGTTGGTGTCCGACGAAGCCTCTGCGAGCTTCTTGTTCGACAGCGCGGTGTCGACGTCGAGCTTGGCTCGCGCGCGATCGTTGCGTGCCGCGGCGAGGCGGGTGGTCATCTCGTCGTGATCCGCCTTCGCCTTGCCCTCGCGCGCCTGGGCCATGTTCCATTCGCGCTGCGAGTCCATGGCGCCGGTCTGCTGGGCGGTATCGACCTGGACGATGTGCTTCATCTCGAAGTGCGAGCTCAGAGGTCCGGGAGGCGAATCCTCATCGCCACCGCCGCACGCTGCTACTAGGGAGAGAAGGGCGACCGCAAGGATCTTCGAGAGTGCACGCATAGTGTTGGGCCGAGCCTACTACGGTCGTTCCCGGCGAGCTACCATCTAGAACGCATGGCGGCGCTGCTAGCAGTCGATGTTGGAAACACCAATACCGTCATCGGTGTGTTCCGCGACAACGGGGAGCTTGCTGCACACTGGCGCATCCAGACCGTGGCGGCGCGCACGTCGGACGAGTACGCAGTTCTTCTCAAGTCGCTGCTCGATATGGAAGGATTCCCGTGGCGCTCGATCGACGCCGGGATCCTCTCCAGCGTGGTGCCGCCCGCGGTGTTCGGGATCCAGAAGTTCTTCAAGGCCTACTACGGCGGCCCGGCCTTGCTCGTCGGACCGGGCATCAAGACCGGGATGCCGATCCTCTACGAGAATCCGCGAGAGGTCGGGGCGGACCGCATCGTCAACGCGGTCGCAGCCTTCGAGGAGATCAAGGCCGGCTGCATCGTCGTCGATTTCGGGACCGCGACCACCTGGGACGTGATCAATCCCAAGGGCGAATACATGGGCGGCGTGATCGCGCCCGGCATCCAGATCAGCTCCGAGGCGTTGTACGAGCACGCCGCGAAGCTGCCGCGCGTCGAGCTCGCACGTCCCGGCAAGGTCGTGGCGCGCAACACCGTGTCCTCGATGCAGGCCGGGCTGATCTACGGCTATGCGGGAATGGTCGACGCGCTGGTCGATCGGATCCGCGCCGAGGTCGAGTTCCCGGCGCGTTGCATCGCGACCGGCGGGCTCGCAGCGTTGATCGCCACCGAGACCAAGACCATCGAGGCCACCGACGAGCTGCTCACGCTCAAGGGCCTCAAGATCCTCTATCACCGCAACGTCGATCGCGAAGCGAAGGGCTGAGCGATGTCCGATCACACCCCCCTCGATCCGTCGCAACTGTCGGCTGCCGCGCAGCGCGCACTCGGCGTCGGCCCGGGCAAGCTGATGGCCGCGCGCGGCATCATGCCGCTGCCGCCACTCGATCAGGTCGCGGTGCTCTATCAGCTGTCGCTCGACCCCGACGCCGCCATCGCGCAGTCGGCTCGCGAGACCGCCGCGAAGCTGCCCGAGAAATTGTTGGCGGGCACGCTCTCCGATCCGAACAACGATCCCCGCGTGCTCGATTACTTCGGCCAGCTCGCGATCGACAAGGCCTCGGTGTTCGACGCCGTGGCGCTCAACCCGTCGACCGCCGATTCGACGATCGCCACGCTCGCCGGTAAGTGCGGCGCGCGCGAGGTCGATGTGATCGCGCAGAACGAGCAGCGCATCCTACGCACGCCCGAAATCATCGCGTCGATGTACATGAACCGCAAAGCTCGGATGTCGACGATCGATCGCGTCGTCGAGCTCGCGGTGCGCAACCAGGTTCGCGTGCCCGGCCTCGCCGCGTGGGATGAGGTCGCGCGCGCGCTGAGCGGTTCGATGGGCTCGAGTGGTGGCGACGACAGTCAATTCGACGCCGTGATCGCGTCGCGCGATGACACGGCGCTGACCTCCGGCGATGGCGAGCAAGTTCCCGATGACGACGGCGGCCGGACGAACCGCCTGATCGAGCTCCACGTCATGCTCGACGGACAAAACGGAGTGCGGATTCCGCTCCGCCGCATGCGTACCGTGATCGGCGGCGAGGAAGGCACGCCGGGCTATGTCCCCGGGACGCCGCAGACGTGGCTCGTGGTGCAACTCGACGAGGACGAGGCCGGCATCACGGTCGGCGTGGTCGCGACGCGCGAGACCGTCCACGCGGGGATCAAACAGAACATCACCGTCGATAACGCGCGGCTATTTCTCGCGCCCACGCCATTTCGCGAGCTTCCGATCCCCCACAAGATCCGCGCAGCCACCCTCGGCGACGCGTTCATTCGCTCCGAGGCGATTCGCGATTCCAACAAGATGGTCGCGCTGGCCGCCGTCAAGTCGCCCGGCGTGACCGACGCCGAGGCCGCGTCGTACGCCGGTAACCAGATCCTGTCGGAGGACGTAATCCGCTACATCGCGAGCCGTCGCGAGTGGACCAAGTTGTACGGCGTCAAGGTTTCGTTGTGCCGCAATCCCAAGGCCCCGATTTCGGAGACCACACGACTGATGCCGTTCTTGCGCGAGCGCGACATCAACGACCTGATCAAGTCCAAGGGGGTGCCCTCGTCGGTGGTCGCGCAGGCGCGCAAGATCCAGATGCAGCGCCGCGGCGGCGAAAAGAAGTAAGCGCGATGACCGAGCGAGCAGTTAGCGCCTCGGGCTCTCTCGCGATCCAGACGTCGTTCGTCTCTCGCATCGGCCTCGCCGTGGTGCGCCCGCAGTGGGCGCTCGCGATCGCCGGCGGGCACCGCCATCCTGGACGCTCGGGCAGCGATCTGATCGCGATGATCGTGCTGGTGCTCGCTGCAACCCAGCTGCGCGGCCTGGTCGGCTCGATCTGGCTAGGCATCGTGGTCGATGCCGGGCTCGGCATGCGCGCCGCGGTTCAGGTGTTGACC
>JACCYD010000033.1 GCA_013696695.1 Deltaproteobacteria bacterium
CCGATGCAAAAGATCGTTCCCGACAGTCCCAAGCCGCCCGCGCCGACGCCGAGGACCTGCGAGACCCTCGCCGAGGTGTCGGACGTCACTGCGGACATCGAGCTCGATGACAAGCGCGTGGTCGCCGCCTACGACTGCGCGATCCAGGAGCTGATGCGCGAGGCCGGTCGCGTGCGCGGCGACTGGAGCGACACCCAGCGCGCCGCATTCGACGACAAGGTTCGCGCGATGCGCGAAACGATCGCGAAGGCCGAAGGCAAGCCGAAGAAGCGAGCGAGCAGCGCGCTCGTCGCGTACATCCAGGGCGCGGTCGCGCGCGAACAGATCTTGGTCGCGGGGATGCCATGATGAAGAAGCTGCTCCTGCTTCTCGTGCTGGCATCCGTGACGGGCGCGACCGGCGCGCCGGCAGCGGCCGATTCGCTGGCGAACGTGGTCGAGAAGGCGCGCCTCGACATCCAGCCCGTCGGCGGCCGGCCGTTCAAGAAGATCACGATCGAGAACCCGCTCGGCGATGTCATCGTCGAGGGCTACGACGGCACGTCGATCCAGATCGAGACCAAGAAGACCGCGCCGGATGACGAAGCACTCGAACGCCTCCGGATCTCGCTGGTGCCGAATCCCGACGGCACGGTGCGCCTGACCACCACCGCCGATCGCGACAAGGAGAACCGGCCGTATCCGCGCGGTTCGGTGCGCATCGATCTCAAGGTGCGCGCGCCTCGCGATGCGCGGATCGAAGCGACGTCGAGCTCGGGCACGTTGACGCTGTCGAACATGGATGCCGGCGGCGATCTCGATAGCGGCTCGGGTCCGATCAAGGTCCACAACGTCTCCGGCGAGCTGTCGACCCACAGTGTCAGCGGCTCGACGTCGCTCGCCACCGTGTTCGGCTCCGTCGATTCGCACACCCTGTCGTCGGATCTCGATCTCGATTCGATCTCCGGCGAGCGCCTGATCGCGTCGGCGAACCACGGCAAGATCGCCGGTCGCCGCGTGCGGTCTCGCGAGATCCAGCTGACCACCACCGACGGCAAGATCGTGCTCGAAGCCGAGGCCGCGCTGCGTGGCCGCGTGGTCGTGTCGAGCATCAAGGGCGATGTCGACGTCCGGCTGCGCCGCCGCGGCGCGAACATCACGGTGCGTGCGCGCGGCGCGAAGGTCGACTTCGGCGCACCGGCCCCGGCACCGATCAACGGCTGGACCGAAACGCGCCTCGGCAACACCAGCGCGACGGGCGCCGCGTTCGTCGAGATGAGATCGCGTTACGGCAACGTGCAGTTCACGATCGTCGAATAGCAGATCGATTTCGGAGAGACGTCGCAGGCTGCGCGGGGTAGGCTGGCCTCATGGACCCGGCTCCGGCACGTGTGAGCGAATACGCCGAACAGGCGGTCGCCTACGTGCGTCGAGCGCTCAACCTGCCACTCGAGTACGACAGCGACACGCTGCCGCTCCTCGATCACTACCTGCGCAACGTCCCAGCCGATCAGCCAGCCGCGACCGCGCTCGTGATCGCCACGGCCGGGGCGTACTTCGGCGAGGTCGTCCGCCGCCGGCTCGGCGGCCGTTGGGAGATTCCCTCGCCTGATGACAAGCACAAGGGCAATGGCAGTGGCAACGGAGAGCCCGTCGTGGTCCCGTTCGAGGGCGCTGATTGGCGGGTCGTGCTGCCCACGGCGCTGTCGTTCTCACCCGCTGGCATCGTCGCCTCCGCGATCGCGCAGGCGGATCTCGACGATCTCGACTCCGAGATCGATGCCCCGCCGCGGATGCGCCCGTACGTCCAGCAGGCGCTCGCCCGCATGGGCGAGGTCTCGGTCGAGGATTACTACTCGCTGTGCGGTCGCCTGGACACGCTCGAGCACATCCACGAGGTGCTGGTCGCGGTGGCGGCGCAGATGATGGGGAACCAGGCCGAGGACGATGCCCCCGAGTCCACCAGCGACGAGCCCAGCGGCCCGGTCAACTGACGCTCCTGCTCGGGGCGCGGATCGGGCGCTTTGCATCTGGCTTCCGTCGACGACCTCGCAATATAACCGCACGGATGGCTCGGGGTAACGCACGCACGCCGGCGGCGAACGCGTATCGCGGCGCGCTCGGTCGCACGCAGACGACGCAAGTTCATGTCACCGGTCCGAAGGGCGAGCTGATCGCCGCGAAGGTCCACACCACCGTCGACGCGGTCGAGCATCCCGAGCTGGTCGATCGGCTGCACCTCGATCAGCTCAACCTGGTCCCGATCGAAGGGTCCGAAGCGATCCGCGTCGCCGTGCCGGTCGTCTATCACGATCCCGCGGCGGAGCTGCTCGTGCTGGTGCTCGACCCGTCGCAGCGCCACCGCGAGCTCGACGAGCGGATCCGGATGTTCGAGCGGCTGCGCTCCGATGACGCCGCGATCCCGCCGTACGTGAAGGAATTCGCCGTCGTGTTCGGCGGCCGCGAGCTCCGTAGCTACCTCGAGCGCCGGGCCCAGTCCGCGATGGAGATCGAGCGCAACCGGCTCGAGCTCGACAAACGCCTTCGGGAGCTCGAGCGCCGCTCCGGCGAGCTCGATGCGGCGAACACGGAGATCGCGAGCCGGCTCGTCGAGTCGGAGACCATCCGCGCGGAGCTCGCGCGCGATCGCGCAGAGCTCGAGAAGTTGCGCAGCGAGGCCCGCAATCGCGTGATCGCGGCGGTGCAACAGGTCGAGCCTCCCGCGGAGCCGACGGCCATCGGTGGCCCACCCATGCGAGACGCGCTGGCCCACGAGCCAAGCGTCGAGACCAAGCCGGTCCCGAAGCACGAGATCGATGACGGGGGGGCGCCGGGGGATCAGGCCTCGAGCGATGACATCGAGACCGCGCTGGAAGCAGCGCTGTCGAAGCGCGCGGACAGCGAAGGCTTCGAGACGCCGACCGGCGTGTCGAGCGCGGCGGAGATCCGCGCCACCGCGGCCGCCGGTGAGGTCTCCATCGATCACAGCCACGACTTCGACGAGGAAGGCACCACCGGGAGCTCGATCGTGCCGCAGGGCTCCGATCCATTGACCACCGAGACGCTCGAGCTCGAGGTCGATCCGGGACCCGACGTGTGGCTGGATCGGGCCACCGCGAGCGGCGCCTCCGCGTTCGGCATGATCGGCGGCGGCGTGCGCCTCGCGCTGATCGCTGGCGAGCAGATCGCGCGCGGCCTCGGCGGCATGATCGACATCCGCATCCTGCTGCACCGCACGGCCACGTACCCGGTGATCTCGGTCGTGCTCGGGCCGCCGGCGGCGCTGCGCGTGCCGAGTCCCACACAGCTCGCGATCCTGACGCTCGACATCGCCGCCGATGCGGATCGCCAGGTGCTGCAAGCGCTCGCGAAGAAGTTCGAGATCGGCGTCGATCTGATGGTCCGCGGCAAGCGCATGCGGCGCGTGAAGCTGATCGCGCCGCTCGGCGAGAACGTCGGCTTCATCATCCGCGCCGCCGAGGATCACCTGCGCGG
>JACCYD010000034.1 GCA_013696695.1 Deltaproteobacteria bacterium
GACCTCGGAGTCGTAGGCGCCGGCGGGCCACACGAGCAGGCCCTCGTCGGAGATGTCGTAGGGGGGCGGCGCGCTGCCATCGCCTTGCAGCGCAGTCTCGAGTTGCTCGCGCGCGAGCTCGACGCCCGACAGCTTGTAGAAGCCCGACAGCGCGATCTCGAAGATCTTGCGGTGATTGTCGTCGAGCGCAGCCAGCCAGCCCGGCTCGGGGATGCTCGCGACCAGCCAGCCCGACTGCTGCTCGAACCGGATCGTCGTGTGATCGTGCGTGCCGCGCATGACGCTCGGGCAGATCAGCTCGACCTGCACGCGGTTCGAACCGATCTCGACGTGCTTCACCGCGACGTCGGTCGGCTTGAACGACGGCACCTCGTTGAGCATCGACACCAGCTGGCGATCGACGAACGTCGCGACGGCTTCCTCGACGTGGTGGAGCCCTTCCGTGTGCTTGGCGACGCCGCGCTCGTCGTCCTTCCACGCCGCGCGGCGGAGCTTGGTGTAGAGCTTCGGGATCGTGCCCGAGTGAAACCCGGGCTTCATGAACGCGACCATGGTCTCGCCATGGTGGCCGATCACCTGCGCAGTCATCACCTTCGGCCTGGTCGCGCGATACAGCCGCCAGTTCTCCTTGAACTCCCACACCAGGAAGCCCGCGAGGCCGGGGAGCATGATGACGTTGAACGCCGCGAACGCACTCGCCGCCGCACCGAGCAGTGGTTCGGTCGCGTTGGTGAGGCTGGCTTGCAGTGCTGGGATGATCGGGATGATCAACTTCGCGGCGACGGTGACCACCGGGAAGTGTTTGATCGGGTTGATCGTCGGTTCGATGAACAGGTTGATGTACAGGCGCAGCACGTAGGTCACCACGAACCACAGCGCGCCGAGGGTGCCCTTGATGATGACGATGAGGATCGACTGGCCCTTGCGGAACCGCAGCCACTCGTCGACGCGATAGATGGCACGATCGAAGCGTTCGATCAGCTTCGCGAATACGTCGAGGATCAGCTTCACCGCGCCGGGAATCAGCCGCGTGGTGACGTGACGACCCGAACGCACCGCCCAATCACCAAGTCGTTCCTGGGCGATCCGCCACACCCGGGTGTTCATCGCGAGCGCCATCGAGATCACGACCACGCCGGCGATCAGGTGTCGGAGCTCGATCGGGATCACGGGAAGCTCGAAGTGTTCGGGCACGACGAGCCACGTGATCGCGCCGAGGATCGCGGGGCGGACCAGCCAGCGATGCGCACGACTCTTGAAATAGGTGGTGACGATCGGATGGGTCCACACCGCGCGCGGCCCATCCCAGAACACCAGCTTGATGACCCACCACAGCTTGAGCCCGATCCAGATCGCGAGTCGGCGGAACGGCGGGACGTGGATCAACAGGAACAGGAACACGCCGCAACCGATCAGCGTGTACGGCGTCGAGATCGGTGGTTCGACGCCGGTGATCAACTTCACGAGCGGCCCGACCATGTGGTGGAGGCCCTCGATCACCGCGACCGCGCCGAGTGCCGGCAGGATCAGCCACAGCGTCAGGAACCGGCCGATCCTGGTGCCGAACAGCAGGGACGAGAACTTTTGCAGCCAGCGCATGTACTGCTCGCCGCGCCGGTACACACCGTCCATTGACTTCGAGAGCAGATCGTCGGCGCGCAGCAGCTGATCGCCGCTCTTGAGCTCCGCGAGCTGGAGGTCGTTGGTCTTGAGGTCGTTCTTCGAGACCGAGTCGCGAAGGTTGCCGATCGTCAGGCGGCCCACGCCGACGGCGCGGTCGAGCATCTCGTCGATCAGCTTCTTCTCGCCCACCAGCTCGGGAAGGCTGTGCGGATGGAGATCGACCTGGTCGAGCGCAGTCTCGATCTTCGGACGCATCACCGCGCGCACGTTGTCGTCGGCGCGGTCGCGCATCTCGTGGAGCGCCTCGGTAAGCTCCTCGGAGGGCACGCCGCACGCGGGGATCTTGGCGACCGCCGCATGGACATGCTTCGCGATCCGCACCTCGCGGGTCGCGGGCAGCTCGCGCACGATCGGCTGCTTGCCGAGGGTGAACACCCAGGTGAAAAAGTCGACGACCTTGACGTCGCGATCCGCGATCACGCACGCGGCCTGGAGATCGTAGAGGAGTCGCGCGCCGACGGAGAACCGCAGCGAGCTCTGGCGTGCCGCGAACTCGGCGACCGGATACAGCGCCGTCGCCCACTTCTTCTTCGCCTCGTCGGAGACATCGGGCGCCTGGTCGCGCAACGCGAGCGCACGCGTCAACCGATTGACGAGCTCCGCGATGTCGCTCTCGCCGGCGGTGTCGAGGCCCGCGCGGTAGTGAAGGATCGCCGCACGCGAGCGATTGCCACGTTCGCGTGCAGCGAGGGCGTCCTTGTGCACGTGCCGTTTTCCACGTTCACTGAGGACGGGCGCCCCTGCGTCGGCCTCGACTTCGGCTTGATGGACGGCGAGCAGCGGCACTTCCGGGGCGCCTGGTGGACGCGCGGAGGCGAGCAACGCGGCCGCATCGAGATCGAGGGCGATCGTCTGGTCGACGCGCGCGGTATCGAACAGCGCCGGGAACGTTCGGTCGATCGCCTGCGGCGCGAAGTGAGCGAGCTCGAGATACAGCGCGACGAACTCGACGTACGTCACGACATCGTCGACGGGAGGCAGCAGCAGATCTTCCTGCTTGAGCACCGAGCGGATCTCGTCGAACTCGGTCTGGCCGACGCGATTGATCCGCTCGCGGATCGCGGCGATCGTGAGGCGCCGGCTCTCGAGCCGCTCCTCGAACGCCTGGTGAACCTTGGCGTGGAACACCGAGCGCCAGACGGCGGTCCACGCCTCGGGGGTGGTCAGCTTGTCGCGATCCGCGGACACCAGCGTGACGCGGTCGGGCAGGGTGGTGAGATCGACCGCGACCTCGTCCGGTTCGACGTGCGGAGTGAGCTCCTCGCGGCGCAGCTCGTAGCACTGCTCGTGCGGCACCTGCAGCCCGACGCCGCGCAGCTTGCGGTGACCCTTGATGATCCGGCGGAGGACGCGCTCCTCGACGATCACGGCGCCGATCGTGGCGAGCTCCGCGTCGACTCCGGACATCGCGGGGAAGTTACTACGCAGCGGGCGATCACGCTGGTGATGGGACGCGATAGCGTTCGCGGATGCCGCGTTACGAGTACTCCGAAGGGACGGCGAACAAGTTCTGGGAGATCGAGCTGACCGGGACCAAATACGCCTGCAAATGGGGCCGGCTGGGCGGCTCGACCTCGATGAGCTCGAAGGACTGTGGCGATGCGGCGGCGGCAAAGAAGGCCTACGACAAGCTGATCGCCGAGAAGGTGAAGAAGGGCTATGCGCTCGTCGGCGGCAAGGCGGCTGGCAAGGGAAAGCCGATGGCAACGCCGGCGAAGGCATCGGCGCCGGCGGCGATGCGAAATGCCGAGCTCGAGAAGGCGATCCTCGCGAACCCCGACGATCCGGATCCATACCTGGTCTACGCCGACTGGTTGCAAGCGAACGGCGATGCGCGCGGCGAGCTGGTCGTCCTCCAGCACGCCGGCAAGACCAAGGAAGCGAATGCCCTGCTGAAGAAGCACGGCGAATTGTTCATCGGTCCGTTCGCGAACAAGCAGCCCGAGACGTTCGAGCTCGAGTGGTTCTGCGGCTTCATCAAGAGCGCGACGATCGGCTGGCCGATGTTCACATACGACCTCGAGGGCGAAGACGGCGACGAGGACGACTGGGGTGAGATCTGCAAGAAGGCGCTGACCGAATTCTTGAAGCTGCCGTCCGCGCAGTTCCTCCAGGACCTCCACCTGGGCTGCGTTCCCGGCGAGGAGGAGATGAACACGTCGCCGTTCGCTGCCGCGATCAACACCGTCAAGCCAGCGTGCTTGCGCGTGTTGACCTTCGACAAGACCGGCGACTGGGACATCTCGAGCACCGAGGCCTCGCTGCCCGACTCGAAGGCGATCAAAGGAGTCCACACGCTGATCATTCGCGGCGGCAACGTGTCACTCGGCAAGCTCGATCTGCCCGAGCTCCGCGAGTTTCGCGTCGAGAGCGGGCAGCTCGGTGCCCACAACCTCAAGGCCCTCGCCACCGCGAAGTGGCCGAAGATCGAGAAGCTCGAGATCTGGTGCGGCGATCCGAACTACGGCGCGACCGGTGGTGTGAAGGAGCTCGCAGCGCTGTTCGCGGGCACCGGCGTGCCGAAGCTCGTGCACCTCGGGATCCTGAACTGCCCGTTTGCCGACGCGGCCGTCGAGGCGCTGATCAAGTCGAAGCTGCTCCGACAGCTCCGCACGCTCGACCTCAGGATGGGAAACCTCAGTGATCGCGGCATCGATTCGATGGTGGCCGCGACGGATGCGTTCTCGCATCTCGACTACCTCGACGTCGACGACAACGCGCTGACCGAGGCGAGCAAGCCAAAGCTCGAGGGGCTCGCGAAGAAGACCAACTGGGGCACCGGAGACCGGGCGCGTCAGAGTCCCGCCCGCGCGGTGCCGCGTGCCGACGATCAGAATCAGCGCTGGAACCGCTACGTCTCCGTTGGCGAATAGTCACAGATACCGGGTCCAGCCATCGGGATTCGCCGCCTTGTAGCGCCGGTACAGCCAGCACGGACCCGCGATCGCGAGCACGACGAGCGCGGCCGAGATCGGAGAATACCTAGTCGGCCTTCGGTAGCGGCAGGCCGAGGCTGCGCGCGACTGTCAGGATCTGCGCCACCGCCGACGGCACGGCTTCGAGCGGGCCCTTGCCCTCGCCGATCTGCGTC
>JACCYD010000072.1 GCA_013696695.1 Deltaproteobacteria bacterium
CGCTCGGGCTTCGACCGAGCTCGAGCCGCTCCGCATGGAGGATGGGAAACCGCGAGATCAGCACGTTGGTCCACTCGCCCTCGAACCCCGCCGTGGCGACGTGCGGCAGCTCGAACATCGTCGCGAAGTCGTGCCGGATGATCCGTCCCGCGGCACCGCAGTAGGCCGCCTCGGTCAGGGCGATGACATCGGGGGCTTCCGCGCGGACCACACGCTGTGCCGCGTGCGCGCGTTCCTCGCGGTAGACCAGCATCTTGTCGGTCCGCTCGTGAAAACCGTAGAGCAGGTTGTACGTCATCACCTTCAGCTGCATGGACGGCCTCTCGGTGTGTCGGTGTGCATCGATCGCGAGTGTACCGCGGCCGTCGAGCGCTCACGTCGTCATCAGGGACGGCCCACAGCCTCGCGCGATCGTGGTTCGCTGCCGCAAGTCACCACGTCGTGGCCTTTCGTGCACAAATACGCGCATGACAAGCGCGAGTCAGCTGCTCGAGCAGATCTGGCAACGCCCCGACGACCGCCAGCTGCTGAGCGTCTACGCCGACCTCCTCGCCACGACAGGCGAGACCACGCGCGCGGAGTACATGCAGTTGTCGCTGATGCCCGAGCTGTCGGCCGCACAGGAGAAGCGCCTCGGTTCACTCCGCAAGAGACATCGCGGCGCGTGGCTCGGCCCCGCGCGCCGGTTCGTGTGGACGTGGGAGGAGAGCGAAGAGACTCCCGGCTTCGTCGACCGTGTGCAGTGTTCGATGGCCAACCTCGTGAAGGGCTTCGAGCTCGTGCGTGCACTCGGCCCGCGGTTGCGCGTGAACGTGACCGAGCCGACCGCGAAGCGAGACGTCGTCGCGCTCTCCAAGCATCCGCTCGGCACGCTCTACGGTCTCGAGTTGCACGAAGCCGACGCGCAGTGGATTACCGACGATCTCCTGGTGACGTTGTCCGCGAGTCTGCGAGGCCTTCGCTCCCTCACGCTGTACGCGGGCGAAGCGCGGTCGTCGGATCGCGGGTGGGGGGCGCTGCTGCCTCACCTCGACGGGCTCGAAGACCTCGAGGTCATGATGGGCGAAAACCCGGAGCGCTGGCTCGAGATGCTCCTCGACTCTTCGCTCGTGCGCAGCCTGCGCCGCCTCTCGGTGCCGGGTTGGATTCCCAAGACGTTGCGCGGCCGGATCACGAAGGCGTTGCGCGCGTGCGAGCTCGAATTCCGCGACGAACGCCGCTCGCCCTACAATCGCGCGACCGGCTACTACGAGAGTTACTAGGTGTTGCGGTACACACGGTGAGTGCTGCCGGCACCCCTCGAGCGCGAATGGCTATGGGCTGCGCTCGAGACCCTCGTCGAGGCGCGCGGTGAACAGATGCTGCTCACCGCACCGATCCTGGTGCCCGACGATCGCTGCTTTCCGGATCGCTGGACGCCGGATTCCGCGGGCGTCGCGGCGATCGCGAAGCGGTTGCTCGGCTATGCGGGGATCGGCCATCTCGCGGTCGACGTCGAGGTGTTCGTCGAAGCGACCGAGGTGCGCGAGGTCGGACTCGACGGCCGCGCCGCCTCGACCACCCACGCGGGTGCCGCGGCGTGGTTCGCCGGCATCCGCGGCAACACCTGCTACTTCGGTGCGGAGCAGAGCAAGCTCGACGACCCGCTGGGCCTCGTGGGCTCGATGGCGCACGAGATCGGGCACGCGTTTCGTCGCGTGTATCGCCTCGAGCGCGACGACCGCGACATGGAGGAGAAGCTGACCGACGTCACGACGATCTATCTCGGGTTTGGCATCCTGACGACCGCCTCGGCCTCGCGCTTCATCACCAGGCACCACGACAACCTCGGCAGCTCCTACGCCCACACCAAGCAGGGCTACCTCGCATCCCACGAGATGGCCTTCATGCTCGCGAGTCAGCTGTCGTTGCGCGGCTACGACAACGCCACGATCCGCAGGCTCGCCAAGCACCTTCCGTCGAATCAGCGCGCGACGATCCGCGCGGCACTCGCCGACACGTCACGCGAGCTGATCGCCAACGCGATGGGCTTCGAGCGCGTTCCCGATCCGGTGCCACCGCCTGCGACCGAAGCGAAGTCCTGGTTCAAGCGCTTGCTCGGCGGCTAGGTCGGTCGATACGCAGGACCTCGCTTCGAGATAGGCTTCGGACGTGGCCGAGCGCGTCTGGCTCAACTCCGGCAGGCCGATCAAACAGGTGCTCGCGTCGATCGCCGATGGCGACACCGTGCAGTTCGACGGGCCGCTCGCTCCGGCGACCGTGCGGGCGCTCGAGCGCACGCTCGCCGACAAGCCCGACGTCACGCTACGGCTCTACGACAGCGAGTTGACGAAGCTCTCGGTGCTGGCCGGCTTCACCAAGCTTCGCAAGCTGATCGTCCAGTGTCGCGCGCTCCGCTCGTTCGACGAGATCGGAGCACTCGTCCACCTCGAAGACCTCGACCTCGGCGAGACCAAGAGCAAGCTCCCGAACGTGAGCTTCATGTCGGCGCTCGTGAAGCTTCGCTCGCTAGGGATCCACGGGCACGGCAAGGGCATCGAGCACGTCCTCGAGCTACCGGTTCTCGAGGTGCTCTCGCTGCGCGCCGTCAAGCTCGACCGCATCGAGCCACGGCATCTCTCGCGCCTGCGCAGCTTGTCGCTGAGCTGGTGCCCCGGCGGAATCGCGCATGCCGCGATCGGTGCACCGCAGCTTCGCACGCTCGCCCTCGGCGCGTTCCGCGACGCGACGTCGGCCGATCTGACTCCGCTCGGGAGCCTGCGTCACCTCGAGTCGCTGTCGCTCGACTCGTTCCCGAAGCTGACGTCGCTCGAGTTTCTCGCCGGTAGTCCGATCCGCGAGCTCGCGATCCAGAACGCCACCGGCCTGCGCTCGCTCGACGGGCTCGCTGGCTGCGCGAAGCTCGAGCGCTTGACGTTGCGCGCGGTTCCGAATCTGACGTCGTTCGCCGGTCTCGAAGGCTGTCGCCTGCGCGT
>JACCYD010000087.1 GCA_013696695.1 Deltaproteobacteria bacterium
GCGTCCGTGATTGCTGGCATACCCAGTTGGATCACGGCAGGTGGGATCTGCTCGATCCCCAAACGCGTCTATCTCCTATGTGATCGAATCGATCGAGCTTTTCGCCGACGCAGTAGTGCTAACGAACGCGAGGATGAGGGCTAGGCGCATGTGGATTGGCGCAGACCTGCTGCAATCACGACACCAACGCGGAGCCCCACTAACTCCAATCGACCGCGGCAACTCCGACGCGTGGACTGGGAGTCATGTCGCCGACGAGCCGCAAACAACAGACCCCACGTACACGTGATGTGCAAAACGTGGATCAGCGACGGACGGGCTCGTCGTACCAGCGCGGATCGAGACACTTCCCTTCATCCTCGTGCAGTCGCCATCGACCGTGCTCGAACGGAAAGCTGTGAGCGAGCAAGGTCGGCTTGACACCAGCGGCGTCGGGGATCTTGTAGGACGGCACGAAGTACATCGTGCCCTCCGCCATGATCGAGACCCGCGAGGTCCACGCCGAGTCGGGTTGCGCGTCGGACTCCGCGATCTGGAGACACAACGACAGCTCGACGCGGTCGCGATCGACGGCGAAGTATTCGCGAAACTTCGTGACGCGGTCGTTCCTCGAGATCGAGTGGTCGACTTCGATCACCGGCTGCCCGACAACATCTCGCAGGCGAATCGCGTCGGGACCCTTGCCGAAGCGACCGTACTCGCCGAGCTCCTCGACCAGCTCGACGCGGTTGTTTCGAAACACGACCACGACCGTCGACGCACCGCAGCCGCCGCAGTCGCCGGTCGATCGCGTCACGAACACGCTGCGCCGGTCTTTGTGATCAGCGGTCGTGAAGACGTGAAAGCGAGCTTTGCCGTCACCATAGCGCAGGCACGCGAGCTCCACCGCGCGACGCTCATCGGGCTCACGGACAGTCACGTCGACGCATCGCTCGGACGGGACCTCCGAGCGAGGCAGCTCCGATGCCGTGACGGGATTGCGAGAGTTGGGGAAAGCCAGCAGAGTCAATGTAACGATGGCAACACCCGCGACGCCGGCGTGAAGAGTGATCGCGTCTCTCACGCCGGACCAACGCCGGACTGCCCGGCGGAATTTCCAGCTCGCGACGTGCGCCGATGCCACTCGAGCTGAAACCCGAGGCGCTCGACGAGCGACGAATATCGACGAGCTCTTCGTGCTGGTGACGTTGAATCCGTCGTACCGGCCTCGTCATCGTGATCGAGGCAAGACCGCCTGGTCATGTAGCCGGCACTACGTGGGTTACGTGAGTCGGCAACTCGACGAGCCGGCCGTGCCAAGTCGAGGTCAGTCGATTCAACTGGATCACCCGCGGCCAGACACGGCCCAGAGGTTGCCTTTACGCAGCGCATTAAACGTTCCCTTAAGGAGTCTGAAATGCGCTTCTCGACGTTCGCCGTTGCGTCCCTGTTCTCGATGTCCTTGCTTGGCTGTACCTCGGAGGCCGAGTTCGACGAGCTCGCCGGCGAGACCGCCGCGGATGATGCCGCCGACGATGGCAAGTCCGATGGCGCTGCCTCCGGCGTGTACACGTACTTCGCGATCAAGGGGGACACCCGGAAGTGCGCGTCACCGTACTGCGGTGGCTTCCACATGAATCGCGTCAACCGCACCACCACCACCTGTCACGACGGCAAGACCGGCGACTCTTGCTACACCCCCGAGCTCGACTTCTCGGAGTCAGGACTGTCGCAGCAGACCCAATACAAGCTGACGACGGCCGCAGCTAGCGGCGCGTTCGGCGACGGCGTCAAGGCGCTCGTTCGCGGTCGGTTCGCGAAGACGAGCCTCGGTCCGATCGAGCCGCAGCTCGGCCGCTTCATCGTCACCGAGGCGTGGATCGCCCAGAGCGGTTCGGTTTCCGACGGCGTGTTCGTCAAGGTTCGCGACAACGGCCTCCGCTGCTTCGCGGCTCCGTGCCCGTCGATGAACGAGAAGGCGCTCAACACGGCGCGCGGCGCCGACATCGCGGAGGTCGACTACTCGAGCTCGGGTCTCAGCGACGAGCAAGTCGGCGAGCTTGGCTCTCAGATGTTCGAGCCCTCCGGCCTGATCATCGCGGGCGATCGCTACAACTTCAAGATCGGCGGCCGCAAGGGCAAGGGCCGCACGGCGACCGCCGTGTTCGCGAAGCTCGCGGATGCCGCGACCTGCGCGGACGGCACCACCGTCGCCGGCGAGACCGAGTTCGTCGATTCCGCCGACGGCAAGCAGTGCGAGATGCCGTCGACCCACTGCGTGACCAACGACAGCAGCTCGTGTCCGCAGCTGTCGCCGCTGCCTCCGAACTTCTGCTCGGACGGCACGATCGCGAAGGGCTCGCCGACGTTCATCGATTCGGCCGACGGCATGGAGTGCCAGATGCCCTCAGTGCACTGCCTGACCAAGGACCACAACGCGTGCCCGCAGCTCGCACCGCTGCCGCCGGACTTCTGCTCCAACGGCACGATCGTTCGCGGCCCGAGCTCGTTCATCTCGTCGGCGGACGGCAAGGAATGCGAGATGCCCAGCATCCACTGCGTGACGCTCGACGCCAGCGCCTGCCCGCAGTTCTGAACGAGCCTACGTACGAGTCAGCAGCCGACGTCGGCGAGTGACCCACGCGATCAACGCGAGCCCGAGCACGCCGCTGCCGGCGTCTCCGCTCTCGCAGCAGCCGCGCGCCGTTCGGACCGACGTCGGGAGTTGCGGCGCTTCGACCTTGGCGAGGTTGGCGACCACGTAGTCGGGTTGCGGTGCATCCGCACGCGCCACGATCGATCGCGCGCCGCTCAGCTTGGGGATCGCGATGTCGGCCGCGAGGTTGTCGCGATCGATCGTCGGATTCTGGGCGCCCTGGGTGTAGTCGGCGACATCCTTCGCGACGTACGCGCGCAGCTCGGCGGTCGTGATCCGGCCGTCGCCGTTAGAGTCGGCGGTGTCCTCGGTGAACGCCTCGAGTACGGCTTGCGTGAACACGCCGTTGCGCAGCTCCTCGGTCTCGTACGACAGCTCGGCGCCGCGCGACGACGAGAACACGACGGTGCCGGAGGACCGCAGGATTCCGTTGAATAGAAAATTGTCGCGCTCGAGCACGAAGCGGCGCGGCGCTGGTGCCGTGGTTGCCGCCACGCGCTTGAGCGTCCGGGCGGTGAGCCCGCGGTCCGCAGCCCGGGTGATCGCGACGGTCTCGGTGGGGTCGCGCTCGCCGGACTCGCAGGTGTCGATCAAGAACAGCTTGCGGCGCGAGCGGATCCCGTCGACGAGGCTCTCGATATCTTCGAACGGCGCGGCGGTCTCGGCCAGCCGCCCGTTGTCGGTTCCGTGCGTCACGAAGTAGTACCGAGCCGCCTTGTCACTCGCGTGAATGCCGTGCCCTGCGATCATCACGATCACGACATCGTCGACGCCGGCACCCGCGACGAACTCCTTGGCGGCGCGGATCCGATCCGGCGTCACCGCGGCATCGACGTACACGCGCGTGTGGACGCGTGCGAAGGCGGAGCTCGCGTGCTGGAGTGCCGCGGCGAGATCGAGCGTGTCCTTGCGTGCGAACGCGAGCCGGTACGCCGCGTTCGCATAGTCCGAGACACCGAAGCCGAGGAAGTAGAGCTCGCTCTTGCCGGTGGCCGCAGCCTCGAACTGGCGGACTGGCCGCAGGCCCTCGCGTCCCGCCGAGTCGGTCACCCGAAGCTCGACGCGATTCATGTCGCGACCGAGCTGGATGCGCTCGGTCACGCGCTGACGCTTGCCCGAGACGGGTTTGCCCTGCGAGCCAAACACCGGCACGCCGTTGACATCGATGTTGTAGCGAAGGAGCCCGCGAGGCGCCTCGAGGTCGAGCTCGATGTCGACGTGATCGCGGTCTTGTGTCGCGCTGGCGAACTCGACGGTGGGGATCGATTCGAACATGTCGCCGACCGCGGCCGCGTCGACGCCGGCGCGTTGGAGCCGGGTGCGATACGCATGATCGTAGTACGCGCGTTGTTCGTCGCTGCCGACGCCGAGCGCTCGCATCAGCCGGGCTGGATCGTTGTTGCGCAGCGCGAGCTGGTCGATGCGAAACCCGCGACGCCCGCGCACGGCGGCGAGCAAAGAGCCCGCGCCGGCGGAGGCGGTGAACACACCATCGGAATCCACGATCGCCCACTGATTCTCGTACTCGAACAACCGGACCGAGGCATCGCGCACGAGGTTGATCGCGATCGGCGTGCCCTCGATGACGACGAGCGCCCAGGTTCGATCGTTGCCGATCGCGAGGTCCCGCACATAGCCGAGCTTCGCGAGCGAGCTCGACCGGAGGCGTACGCCCGTCGCGGCATCGAACAGCTGGAGCGTCGTACCTACGTACGTGATGGCCACCGTGTTCGTGTCAGGCGACAACGCGACCCTGAGGGTGGCCGGCCCTTCGCTCCCGATCGCGTGCGTTGCCACCGGCTTGTTGCTGGTGACGGTCCAGAACTGCAACGTGCCCGCCGTCGAGGACACGAAACCGTGTCGGGTCCATCGGAACACATCCTCTGCTCCGGGCGGCTGCGCGAGCTGGAACGTGCGAACCACCGGCCCCAGATCCTTGCCGTCCTTCATCGGTTCGAGCTTGCGAAGCTCGGCGATCCGAGACTTCTCGGCGACGCTGATCACCCACTGACCGTCCGGAGACTCGACGCGAGCGGCGAGGCCGACTGCTCGCCTGTTCCCGGGGCGCTGACCCTCCGCGACCAGCGCGCCGGTGGCGACATCGAAGGTGCGCGTCTTGGTGGCGAGCATCGACGCAGTGGTGTTCTTGGTTGCGGACTCGACGGTCAGCGTCCTGCCGTCGGGCGAGACGACCGCATCCTCGGGCGTACCGGAGGACAGGCCGTCGTGCCGGATCCATCGCCGCTCCAGAGTCTGCAGATCCCATGCACTGACGTCGGTGCCGCGAGCGACGAACGCCGCGTCACCGTGCATCGCGATGCTGACGTAGAAGCTCGATGGCTCGGGCATCACCGGCATGACG
>JACCYD010000089.1 GCA_013696695.1 Deltaproteobacteria bacterium
GCGTCCGTGATTGCTGGCATACCCAGTTGGATCACGGCAGGTGGGATCTGCTCGATCCCCAAACGCGTCTATCTCCTATGTGATCGAATCGATCGAGCTTTTCGCCGACGCAGTAGTGCTAACGAACCAGGCCGAACAGCTGGTTGAGCTTGGCGTTCGCAGCGATGTAATTGTTGTTGGAGAACTGGTTGATGATGTCGCTGAGCCCGGTCTCGAGCTGCTTCTGCACGACCTCGTCACGCTTGCTGCTCTTCACCATCGTATCGAGCCGCTTGATCTTGCCGCGCACGAACTGGGCATCGACCTTGAACTCCGACGCATAGCGCAGGAGCTCGCTCGCGGTGCTGACCGCGACGCTCCACTCGTTCTTCGTCATCGCCGCCATGGTCGCGCTCTCGAGGCTGGCACCCGGCCACTGATCGCCGGGGATCAGGCCCTTGCCCTGCATGATCTTGCGCGCGCGTGTCAGCGCGTTATCGGCCTCGGTGCGCGTGTACTTACCACCCGCCGCGGGCGGGGGCGCCTGGACGATCATCGTGCTGCCGCCGGTGCCGCACGACTCCTTGAACTGCTTCGCGGCATCGGTGAGCGCGCGGATCGAATCGCGCTCGCGATCGGCGAGCTGCGACTCGCGAACCGCGAGCGCTTTCTCGCGCGCGGCGAGCTGAGCTTCGCGACCGGTGACGTCGCCGGTGGTCGCGAGCATCTTGGTGATCTGGCTGTCGACCGAGGACTCCTCGGAGCTCCCCTTCTCGATCTTGGTGCTGAGGTCGGCGCGTTTGTTCTCGAGGTCGGCGACGTCGCCGCCCTGCGCCTTGACCTGTTCGATCTTGGTGTCGATCGCGGCGCGCTCGGTCTCGAGCTTCTTGCGCTCGGCGGTCAGCGCTTCGCGACGCGCCATCAGATCCTGCTGCGCCTTGAGCGCGGCCGGATCCGGTGCGTTGTTCGCATCGCCCTTGTTGCTGCACCCGGCGCCCGCGACCGAGAACGTCAACGTGAGCAGTAGCCCCGCTAGCCGCATCGAACCGATTGTACGGGATCCTGAAGGAGCCTGCCGAGTTTTGGTCGTAGAGTCGGCCGCATGCTGCTGTATCACGACACCCGAGCTCCCAATCCTCGTCGGGTCCGCGTGTTTTTGGCCGAGAAGGCTGTGGCCTACGACACGATCGAGGTGTCGATCGCCGCGTCTGCGCACCTGACCGCCGAGTTCCGCAAGAAGAACCCGATCGCGCTGCTTCCCGTCCTGGAGCTTGCCGACGGCAAGGTGCTCCGCGAGTCGATGGCGATCTGTCGCTACATCGAAGAATTGCACCCAGAGCCGAACTTGTTCGGAGCCGATGCGTGGGAGCGCGCACAGGTCGAGATGTGGAATCGCCACGCCGAGCTCGAGCTGCTGTTCCCGATCGCCCAGGTGTTCCGCAACACCCACGCGTTCTGGGTCGGGCGTATCAAGCAGTCCGCGGAGTTCGGAACGATCATGCGAGAGCACCTCGGCGAGCGGCTCGACTGGATCGAGCGCGAGCTCGGGAACCGCCCGTTCTTCGCAGGCGATCGGTTCACCATCGCCGACATCACCGCGATGTGCGCGCTCGATTTTGGCAAGGTATCCGACATTCGCATCAAGGCCGAAACCCATCCGAACCTCGCCGCGTGGCATCAACGCGTGAGCGGGCGGCCCAGCAGCAAGGCCTGATCCGACGCGATGGATCCCTACCGCAGCGATCACAGCGCTCGCTCGGCGGGCGAAGACACACCGCGAGATCAGGGCATCGTCGGCGACATCATCGCGCAGTTCGCCGATCCCCTCGCGTTTTATCGCGAGCTGGTCCAGAACGCGATCGACGCGGGCTCGCCGAGCGTCGAGATCAAGCTCGAGTACGACCCGAGCGCGAACGTGTTGCGCGTCGCCGTTCGCGATCGCGGCGAGGGGATGACGCGAGACATCCTCGAGAACCAGCTGCTGGTGCTGTTTCGATCGACAAAGGAAAAGGACGACACCAAGATCGGCAAGTTCGGCATCGGCTTCACGTCGGTGCTCGCACCGAACCCCGAGGTCGTCGTCGTCCAGACCTCCCGCGATGAACGCCGGCTGACGCTGCACCTGCACCGCGATCTCACCTACCAGCTGTTCGATGCCGGGCCCGCGACGCAGACCGGCACCACGGTCGAGCTCGATCTCGCGATGCACGCCGACGAGGTCGAGAAGTTCGCGCGGTCGAGCATCGAGGCGCTGACGCGCTGGTGTCGCCACGCCGCGGTGCCGGTGACGTTCTCGGCCCGACTCCCGGATTCGACCGAGGTGATCGAAGCGCAGATCGATCGCCCGCTCGGGATCGATCAAGCGCTCGTCGAGGTGACGCGACGCTCGGAAGACGGCAAGTGCACCGCCGTGGTCGGCCTGCTGCCGGGGGCGGCGCCGTACCTCGGGTTCTTCAACCACGGGCTGATGCTGCACGAGACCACCGAGGCGCTGCTCGGCAAGGTCGCGGTCAAGCTCCAGGATGGCCGGCTCGGCCACACGCTGAGCCGCGATGACGTGCGGCGCGACGCCAGCCTCGATCGCGCACTCGCGTTCGCGCGCGACGTGATCGCGAAGCAGCTGCCAGGTGCCGCGTCCGTCGCGCTGCGTGCGGCGGCGGATTCCGATCGCGAGCGCTGGTGGCAGCTCGCCACCGCGATCTGCGATGCCAAGGTCGAGCTCGATCGCAGCGCGTGGTGGTTCCCGATGCTGTGGTCCAGTGGCCAGGCGCTCGCGATCGATGCCAACGGGCTCGGTCGCACCGCCTGGGTGGCGGCCGAGAAATCCTCCATCGTCGCGCAATTGATCGCGCGCGGCGATCACGTGCTCGAGGCTCAGGTCGGGGAGCGGCCGTTTCTGAAGGCGCTGGTCAAGGAGATCGCGGGCTGCGAGCTGCGCGACGTCGAGAGCGAGCTGACGTCGATCACGCCCGTACAACTCGACGATCACGATACCGCGATGATCGCGATCATCAACGAGCTCGCAGCCGCGGTGCATCGCGCTCCACGAGGGATCACGCTCGCCCGCTTCGAAGGGCTGCACGCCGATGCATTCGCGATCGCGTGCGATCGCCACGATGTGCAGGTCGTCGATCGCGACATGGCCGCGAAGAATCCGTTCGGCCGTCGCACGCACCGCCTCGCGCTGTCGGTCGACCACGCGTGGTTCCGCGGCGCGCGCGAGCACGATCCGCGCGCCGGCGCGTCGCTGCTGCTCCGCCAGCTGCTGCTCCAGCACGAGCTGCTCGACGTGCCGCGCTCGACCTCCCTGCTCGAGCTCGAGCTCGATCGGATCGGACTCGCGACATGACGAGTGGAACAAAATGAGCACCCGCGCCGCTCCGGGTCCGCAGTTGTCGACGGGCAGGTTGCGCGTCGATGCCGCGCGCGCGATCGCGAAGCTGCGCGAGTACCAGCTCGTCGATCGCACGGCGTGGGTCCTCGAAGCGATCCGCGCGGCTGTCGCGTCCGGCGCGACCAAGCTCCGGTTATCCGGAGACGCCAATGACGTGTGGCTGTCCTGGGACGGTCCGGCGTGGCCGGCCGATGATCTGCCGCGGTTGTTCGACGAGCTGGTCAGCCCGGAGCCCACCGAGGAGCGTCACCACCTGCGGCTGCTCGCGGCTGCGGTCAACAGCGCGCTCGGCATCGACCCGGCGTACGTCGACATCTACGCGATCTCGCCCGACGGCACGCTGCGCGCGCGATACACGCCGAACGTCTTGATCGAGACCTCCGCGCTCGAGGATTCGCCGTTGCGGCAGATCAAGGCCGAGCCCGCCGCAGCACCGGCGGATCTCGCACCCGAGACGGGCATGCTCCTGCACGTTCGCCGGCGCACCGCGCTCGGCATGCTGACGTATCTGTTCTGGGAGCGCGAACCACGCGAGCTCGCGACCGCACGGGCAGCATGTCGCGATCTCGCGGTGCCGCTCGTGATCGGATCCACGACCTACTGCCGCACCGATCAGGGCAGCGATCTCGAGCGCGTGCCGCTCGGCGGCGATCTCGACGGCTACGTCGCGCTGTGCGATCCGGCGTCACCGCGGCCCGCGTTTCACGAAGCGATCCTCGAGATCGCCGAGCGCGGTGTGTTGCTCGCCACCTATCCGCTCGCGAT
>JACCYD010000111.1 GCA_013696695.1 Deltaproteobacteria bacterium
TCACTACGGCTTCTTGATCAACCGCATGGGCATGACCGGCGGCGAAACGTTTCCCGCCGACGAGCGCTCGTCGATCATCAACAGCATCAACTCGTTGTGCACGGTGCCGCTCGGCGGCGCGTTGAACGCGCAACAGACGCGGCTGTCGGATCTGGTCGACGAGCCGTTCCGCCTTCAGATGATCGCGTGCATCGACAACACCGCCGGTTGCGATGGGCTCGGCAAGGCATTCCACGACTGGCTGGTGAGCGACGTCGTGCAGGCCGACCCACAGGGCGCTCGCGTGCTGATCACGCAGGGGCTGGGCGATCAAGTGATGCCCGCCGCCGGCGAAGCCGCGTGCGATGTCGCGAAGCTGCGCGCCGAGGGCGTCGAGCCCGACATCTGCAGCGATCCCACGGCGACCCACGACAGCGTCCTCGAGCGGAAGATCGAGCACGTCGTCGCGTGGGTCGAGGCCGTCGATACCGGGGCAGCGGTTCCGACGTGCAGCTCGCAGACGCTCCCCGCCTGCAATCGCTAGTAGAGCTCTCGGCGGTCAACGTCGATGACGGCTACGACATGGGCGCGCTCGCTGCGCGCTTCGTTCGTGCCACGCGCAACGGCCTCGAAGACGTCGCGAGTGCCATCGTGGCGTTGATGATCTAGCGGGCGATCAGTACCGCGATCGTTGCGAACGCGCGGATACTACGACCATGTCCAGCGATGACGAGGCCGAGCTCCAGCGCATCGTCGCGCGGCGCGGGCGGCTCGGTGCGGCCCTGACGGCGATCATGATGACCGCGTACTTCGGCTTCATCCTGCTGGTCGCCTTTGCGAAGCCGACTGCAGGCCAGTTGCTGGCGGGGGAACGCGTCAGCCTCGGCATCGTGCTCGGCGCGGGAGTCATCGTGCTCGCTCCCATCTTGACCGCGGTGTACGTGCGCTGGGCCAATCGCCACTACGACGCTGCGATTCGCACGCTCCGGGAGCGGCACAAGTGAGCTCCTCGATCGGAGACAGTAACCCCACCGCGATCGCGTCGTTCCTGGTGTTCGTGGGGATCACGCTCGTCATCACCTGGTGGGCGTCGCGCCGCACACAGACGGCCGGGCAGTTCTTCGCGGCCGGCGGCAACATCTCGGCGGTGCAGAACGGCTTCGCCCTCGCCGGCGATTACATGAGCGCCGCGAGCTTTCTCGGCATCGCCGGATTGGTGTCTCTGTCGGGCTTCGACGGCTTGATCTACTCGGTGGGCTGGCTGGTCGGCTGGCCGGTGATCACGTTCTTGATCGCCGAGCCGCTGCGCAACCTCGGCAAGTACACGTTCTCGGACGTCGTCGCCTATCGACTGAAGCAAGGGCCGGTGCGCGTCGCCGCAGGGATCAGCACGCTCACCGTGGTGTCGTTCTACTTGATCGCGCAGATGGTGGGCGCCGGCGAGCTGATCCAGCTGATGTTCGGCCTGCCGTACCGTGCGGCGATCGTCATCGTCGGCGGCGTGATGCTGCTCTACGTGCTGTTCGGCGGCATGATCGCGACGACCTGGGTGCAGATCATCAAGGCGTGCCTGTTGCTGGTCGGCGCGTCGCTGCTCGCCGTCCTCGTGCTCGCGCAGTACGGCATGAACCCGCTCGAGCTGTTCGCCGAAGCCCGCGACAAGTACGGCGCGGGAGTCCTGGCACCCGGCAAGATCGTCGCGAACCCGCTCGACGCCGTGTCGCTCGGCATCGCCCTGATGTTCGGGACCGCGGGCCTGCCGCACATCCTGATGCGGTTCTACACCGTGCGCGATGCGTCGACCGCGCGGCGCTCGGTGGCGTATGCGACGAGCCTGATCGGCTTCTTCTACCTGGTGACGTTCATCCTCGGCTTCGGCGCTGCGACGCTCGTCGGTCGCGATGGCATCAAGCTGTTCGGCGACAAGGGCAACATGGCAGCGCCGCTGCTCGCCGAGACGCTCGGTGGCACCGCGTTCCTCGGCTTTATCTCCGCCGTCGCCTTCGCGACCATCCTCGCGGTCGTCGCCGGTCTCACGCTGTCGGGTGCGGCGGCGCTGTCCCACGACCTGTGGGGCCACGCGATCAAGAAGGGCAAGTTCGAGGAGCGCCAACAGCTCCGCATCGCGCGCTACGCGACGGTGGGGCTCGCGCTCGTCGCGATCGTGCTCGGCATCGTGTTCGAGGGCCAGAACGTCGCGTTCATGGTCGGGCTCGCCTTCGCGATCGCCGCCAGCGCGAACTTCCCGGCGCTGCTGCTGTCGATGATGTGGAAGCGCTTCACGACGAGCGGCGCGGTCGCCAGCATGATGACCGGCACGGTCGTGACGCTGGTCTTGATCGTGTTGTCACCGACGGTCTACGACGAGCTACTGGGTTATCACGCGGTGTTCCCGCTGCGAAATCCCGGCGTGATCACCGTACCGCTGTCGTTCCTCGTCGGCATCGTGGTGTCACTCGCGTCGCGCGAGCCCGAGGCCGAGGCAAAGTTCGCCGAGGCCCGCCACCGCATGCACTTCGGGCCTACCGACACGCCAACAGGCTGAGATCCTTGGCTGGCGCTCTGGCGCAACCAAACGCACAGTCGTCCGAGAGTGGATCATGCCGTTGACCATTCAGTTCCACAGTTGCGACCATCGGGTCGTGCGGGTGCTCTTCATTGTCGGGGTCGTGTTGCTTGCGGCGTGCACGAAGAGAAACCCGGTTGTTTGCTGCGTGTCTCCAACCGACTGCGCCGAGATCGGGTTGAACACGGAGTCCG
>JACCYD010000162.1 GCA_013696695.1 Deltaproteobacteria bacterium
GACGCACCCGGATCGATGTCCGCGAAATTGCTCGAGCGCCCCGGCTAGCGGCTCGCGAGATCGTCTACGATGACCTTCGATGGGCGCCAGCGCTGCGTGAGGATGGTCAGCTGATGAGTGACAAGCGCACGATCGGCGTCCCCGGCGCCACGCTCGTCGGCATCGGCGGCATCCTCGGTGGCGGCCTGCTGATCCTGGCCGGAACCGCGTTCAACGCAGCGGGTCCTGCCGCGATCCTCGCGTTCGCGCTCAACGGCCTCGTCGCGTGGCTGACCGCGATGACGTTCGCGGAGATCTCGTCGGTGTTCCCGGAATCCGGCGGCGCCTACACGTTCGCGAAGAAGGTGCTGAACGTGCGCGCCGCGTTCGCCGTCGGCTGGGTCACCTGGTTCGCGTACATCGTCGCCGCGGTGCTCTACGCACTGTCCGCGGCCTCGTTCACCGTCATTCTCCTCAAGGGTGTGCTGTCCGG
Organism: Deltaproteobacteria bacterium; assembly: GCA_013696695.1. Lineage (GTDB taxonomy): Bacteria > Myxococcota_A > Polyangia > Haliangiales > Haliangiaceae > JABFXX01. The sequence goes on from JACCYD010000162.1 coordinate 473, forward strand.
GCTCGACCTCGAGGCTCCGGCCTGGGTTGGCGGCCGCAATCTGCTCCTTCTTCTCGCGACAGCGCCGACCATCTACTACGCGGTCGGCCTCGTGCGGCACGGCCCGGGCGGCGGCAAGTGGGTCACGATCGGAAAGCTCGTGCTGTTCGTGCTGCTGGTCGGCGCCGGCACCGTCGCGCTCGTTCGCCAGCCACTCTCCGACATCGGCGACGAGCTCACCCCGTTCTTCAGCGGCGGCGTCTCGGGCATCGCGATGGCGATGGGCGTCACCTTCATCTCGCTGCAGGGCTTCGAGATGGTGTCGGCGATCGCCGGCGAGATCAAAGACCCGAAGAAGACGATTCCGCGCGCCATCTTCCTGTCGCTCGCGATCTCGTTCGCGGTCTACATGCCGCTGTTCTTCCTCGTCGCGACCTCCGGTGTCGACGACGGTGGTCACATCATGCAGATCGCCGAGGCGACACCCGACACCGTGGTCGCCGTCGCCGCCACCGAATATCTCGGCGCCGCCGGTTACTGGGTGATCGTCATCGCGATCATCTTGGCCACGCTGTCGGCGCTGCAGGCAAATCTCCTGACCGCCTCGCGGATCGCCTTCGCGATGGCGCAGGATCACACGCTGCCGTCGGTGATGGAGAGGACTCACCCGACGCGCGGCACGCCGATCATGGCGATCTACGCCACCACGCTCGCCACCGTCGCGATCGTATTCATGATCTCCGACCTCGCCGCCGCCGGTGCCGCCGCCGGCCTGATCTTCCTGTTCGCATTCGCGCTCACGCACTTGATGGCGTACCTCGCGCGCAAGCGGCAGACGCGCACCATCGAGGGCGCCTACCAGACGCGATGGTTTCCGGTCATCCCGATCGTCGGTGGCGGCGCGTGCGCAGCTCTCGGTGTGTTCCAGGCGATCGTCGTCCCCGACGCCGGCGGCGTCCTCGTCATCTGGCTCGGCCTCGGCGTGCTCCTCTACTTCGCCCTGTTCAAGGGCCGCGCGGAGATCGCCGATGCCTCCGCCGAAGCGCTCGATCCCCAGCTCTCCATGCTGCGCGGCAAGAGCCCGCTGGTGCTCCTGCCGATCGCGAATCCCAAGACCGCTCGCTCGATGGTCGAGATCGCGAATGCGCTCGCACCGTCGGAGTTCGCGCGCGTGTTGCTGCTCGCGATCGTGATGCGCGACAAGTCCGGCGATCCACTCGCGCGGCTCTCCGACGCCCAAGACGCTGTCCGTGAAGCCCTCACCGCCTCCTACGCCGAGGGCCACGCACCCGAAGCGTTGCTCACCGCCGCCGCGGACTTCTGGCAGGAGATCCGCCGCATCGCCGACGAGCATCGGTGCGAATCGCTCCTCCTCGGCCTCCCGCGCGTCACCGACGCCGCGTTCGAGAAGGCGCTCGAGTCGCTGATCAACGATGTCGATTGCGACGTTGCCCTGATGCGCGCGCCCGAGGATTGGCGCATCGGCAACGCCAAGCGCGTCCTCGTCCCGGTCGCCGGCAAGGGCGATGCAACCGAGCTTCGCGCCCGCCTCCTCGCAACGCTGTGCCGCGAGATGCCGCGCGAGCTCACCTTCCTCACCGTCCTCCCCACCAATGCCGACGACGAGCTCCTCGCCGACACCGTCCGCACCGTCTCCAGAATGGCCGACATGAACATCCCGACCAAGCCTACGGTCGAGGTCATCCGCTCCGACGATCCCCCGGCCACCATCCTCGCCGAAGCCGCGCGCTTCGACCTCGTCATCCTCGGCGTCCGCCAGGCGCGCACCGGCAAGAAGCAGCTCGGTACTATTAACCGCCGCATCGTGTTCGATGCGCCGTGCGCCGTCATGATGCTGTCGCGCCGCGCGCAGAACCTCATGAACCTCCCGATCTCGATGCCCAACCTCAACGTCATCCCGTGGCCGATGCGCCGCACTGACGACGACGCGGGTTAACGATGACTCGATCAGCCGCGCTCACCATCACCCGGTTCACGTTCGGGGAATACACCTCGCCGAGTCGCACGAAGTCTGGCGGGGTCGCGTACTTCCACGGCTCGAAGTACTGGCTCCTCCGCGAGGAGCGCACGGAGGTTCCGTCCGACGAGGTGTTGTCGGACTACGGCACCCAGTCCCCACGCGGGCCGTTCGAACGCGCTGACTTCGGCGACCGTGAACGGCTGTCGTGGGCATGCGGCGCGTGCTCGATGCAACAGGACGCGCAGCTGACCTACTGGGGCCAGGACTACGTGTTGTGGTTCGAGGGCGCGTGGCTGTGCGCGGTCCATGCGAGTCGTTCGACCGTGGTGCGCCTCTCGCTGCCGATCGCGGCAGGCAAGGTCGAGTCCTCGATGCTGTGTGAGGGCAGCCTGTATCTGACGACCCGACGGAACATCGTGGTCCTGGCGATCGCCGACGTCGAACACTTGTTCGACCGGAGCTCGGGATCCGCAGACGTGTACGCGCGCGAGATCTATCCGCTGCGCAAACCCGAGGCGAAGGTGACCATGCAGGTCGGGTGGAGCTGGGGTGAGGAGCTATCGCTGCAAAATCCGCATGGCGGGTGGAGCGCGTTGACGATTCCGCGCGTGCCGGGGCTCGACCGCGGTGATCTGGTGACGCTTCACCACATGCTGGCAACCGATCAGTTTCTCGAATACTCGATCGGCGGTGGGCCTCGCCAGCCTCTCTACGAGCACACCTTCCCGGCAGAGCACGCTGGTTTGCAAGAGCTGCGCGTCGAGCCGGCCATCGATCCGGCTGGCACGCTGGTGCGGGCGTCGACGGCGGTGCGTGGTGAGGATCTCGGACGCGTGTTCGCGTTGCTCGCCGACGAACCCGACGAGGAGGCCGCTCGCATGGTCGTGGTCGATCTGCTGGAGGAGGCCGGCGAGCCATACGCCCCGGTGTTCGCGAGGCTCCTCGCCGGTGACGAGACTGCGCGCGGGGATGCGCTGGGTACCCTCGCCAGCTATCTCGAGGACGTCGAGTGGCTCGGCAACCTTCCGCGCGCGGCCACGCTGGCGGCGACCGCTCCGCTCGACGAGGAGATCGGCGATGTCGTGCTGGCGGATCACCGCCTCGGCTTCTTCTACTCGCTGCGCCTCGGCGACGGCAATTTTCGCCTGTACAGCAAGCTCGTCGCCGCTCCGAGTGCCGCCGGCTTGCGCCATGTCGATGGCTCCCGCCTCCAGACCTTGAAGGCCTTGATCGCAGCGGGGCGAACGCAGCTGCGGCGGTTGTCGAACGTCAAGTTCGTCACCCGCGAGGTCATCGAAGCGCTCGCCGATCCGACCTTCGATCGTGTCTTGGAGATCGAGACCGAGACCTCGGCAGCCGTGGTCGATCGCTTGCTCGATTACATCGCGCGTGACGAAGCGAAGTTCTTCGCACGCGTTCCACGACATCTGGTGCTGGTCGAACGCGCGAACGACGTCGACGCGCTCGCGAAGCCGGCGATCGCAGCGTGGCCGCGGTTGCCGCTGCACAAGCTGACCATCGGTGGCGTCACGCTGGGCCGAGAGGGGATCGCGAGCGCCCTGCCAGGCGTCTCGGACGCCATGCGAGCGATCGTGGCGACGCGCTTTCGCATCGAGGATGCCGCGCAGTAGGAAACGTGGCCGAACGACGACGCCTCGAAGGATCGCTCACCACCAAGCTGATCTGGTCGGACAGAAGCTCCAATTCGGTCGGCCATCACGTTGGAACCAGCTCCCCACGTCGATCGAGTCTCGGACAGCGACGGGCTTCCCCACCAGGCGCCGCAAGTGCTCGAGCCTGCGAAGCATCGCTTCGTCGAGCTCGTACGCCTCGAGCTCCTCGAGCAAGGCGAGCTTCGGATGATCGATGAGGACGGAGCCTCCGAGTCCGCGCAGCGCACACACGTGCGGGTGGTCGAGATACGTGCGCAGGTCAGCCGCGTCGCAGCCCCCGAGATGGACATGGTCGGCGCGCGCGCCAAGCGGTGATCGTGCGAGCACGTCGAGCTCGGCGGCCGTGAGCCTCGCGAGCGCGACCATGTGCAGTCGCGGAAGGTCGGCCGCGATGATCCGCTCGAGTGCGGCGCCGCCGAGGTGGTACAGGGTCGTCGAAGGGTCCGGGGTGCCATCGTAACTCGTGTGGCCCTGCTCGAAATCCAAGTGCCTCACCACGATCGGAACGATCAAGCCCTCGAGCCGTCGCGCCTCGGGCGCGGCGAGCGTGGACGCGAGCTTGCCGAGCACCTTGTCGACGGCGAACTCCACATGACTGGTGTTCTGGTCCAGATCCGAGAGCTCGATCGTACGTAGGAGCGGAGCCGCATCGAAGATCTGTGCTGCATGGGAGGCGAAGCACGCGCTCGTCAGGCGGACGCGATCGATCCAACCACGCCGCCACACGACGTGGTCGACGCCATCCGGGAACGCCGGTTCCATTCGCCGAAGGTGAGCAGTGCGTAGCTCGTCCTGACGACGAGTGCGCACCTCACGCGCGGCGGGCTCGAGGTTTCCGGCGGCGAGATCGAGCTGCACGTGGATCAGCTCGCCCCATGGATCGCCCGCCTCGAGCAACCGATCCGCGAACACGCGGCGGGGCGCATCCGCATCCGGCGTCGAAGCAATCTCCGCAACTAGCTCGTCCAGCAGACGTCGACGCTACCGCGGCCGGACTCGTAGTCTCTTGGATTGACGGATCGCAGAGCCGGCCCCATAGTGCGTTCGTCTATCTTTGACAATTCGGGGGCGTACCGGCTTCGACGTGGATGAATACGTTCGATCGGCGCGTCGTGGCGCCCATGGCCACGTAAAAATGGGCAAACCTGCAACTGCGAACGACAACGACGCCGTTGCTCTCGCTGCCTAATAAAACTAGGTAGCGACGGTGCTCGAAGTTTCCGTCTGTAGCTTCGAGACACCGCCACAATCAGGCTGGACCTCCGGATCCGTCAGCGCATGGAGGTCGAGAAACAGCTGGCTTGTTGTTCCCGTAGGTCGGCCGTCATCGGCGGGGACGAGACTTCAAATGGCGTGCCTACATGCGTAGAAGATCGATCTGAAGCTTTCGCGGACGCGGGTTCGACTCCCGCCGCCTCCACCATTTTCGTCGAGCACGAGCGTGATCATCGTGGCCTTGCCGTCGCACATTCGCCGATGGCGCCAGCCGAGCATTTACCTCACGCCATTTCTTCGCGCTGTAGTCGGGAGCGGCTCGCCAGCCGCTCAAGCGCCACTCGGCGAGCATCGCACCTATGAGTGAATCAAGCTCAACTTGAACAAGCTCGAGGTTCGGCTTATTGGCTCTAGCGTATGGCGAGAGCATGGCTGGTCCTGATCGCGTGTGCGTGTGGAAGCAAGAAGGACGAGTGCCCGGCCGCGAAACAGGCGACGATCGATGCGATCGACCAAGCGCTTCGCGACGTCGCGGGCGAGCGCGAGAAGGTGAAGAAGGAGCTGGGCGAAAGCGATCCGGCGACTATCGATACGCTTCGCGAGAAGCTTGAAACGGCCACCAAGCTGGTCGAGTCGACGCTCGACTGCAAGTACCTCGGTAAGGCCTCCGCGCCGGACCTGGTGCCGGTGCAACAAACGCTGCATGGGCTGGGTGATGCCGCGCGCGAGTTGCCGCCGGCGATCGCGAAGGCCGTCGCGCCAGTCACCGAGCTGTTCGAAGCGAACCTCGGCTTGCTCAGCGGTCCAGATCCGAAGATCGCGGCGTGGTGTGGCATGACGCGCGATGCGGTCGCGAAGATGAACACAGAGATCGCGCCCTTGTGGGATCCCGCGAAGGAAGAGATCGCGACGCGCCGGGAGCCGATCGAGCTGCGGTCTCGCGACCTGAAGGCGCAGGACAGCGGGCTTCGCGGGTGGCGAACCGCCGTGACCGAGACCAAGCCCGTCGGACTTCCCGCGAAGTCACTGGTGAGTGACCGCCTGTACGACGCGCTCGTCGTGTATCAGTCCGCCTGCCACTGAGAACGGTCTTGCGGCGCGCAACTCGGTCCTGATCTCGGCGATCACGTCCTCGGCCGGTTCGCCGACCTCACCCGACTCGTACGCGGCCCATCGCCGATCGAGCTCGGTCTTCCACGCCGCGGCCCACGCAGGATCCTCGAGCGCGTCCAGCTCGGCACGCAGCTCCGCCAGCTCCTCGGGCGAGAGGCGCTT
>JACCYD010000312.1 GCA_013696695.1 Deltaproteobacteria bacterium
GTTTCGGCCAGTCCCGGCGCTGTTTCGGCCGATCCCGGCGCTGTTTCGGCCGGTCCCGGCGACGACGCCGGCATCGGCACGGTGTGATCGTCATTATTGACGCGCGGCCGGTCGTCGCTCGTGGCGCGAACGATCAGTACGATCGCGATCGAAGCGATCACGGTCATCACCGCGATGCTGATCGCCTTCCGCCGCTCGTGGGTCGTCCGCGGAACCTTCGAATCGAGGCTGAGTGCTGACGCGCGCTTCGGCGTGTACGGCACCGTCGCGCCTTCGCGGGTCACGTTCGAGGCTTCGATCCTCGATTCGAGCAGAGCATCCGACGAGCGCATCGTGAGCGCGTGCGGATCCGCGTACGGTTCGTCGGGCGGCGGTGGGGCGGCGAGGATCGGCGCATTGCGCGACGACTCGTACGCATCCTCGAGCGCGTTGCGGAGCTCGGCGGCGGTTTGATAGCGATCGGCCGGATCCTTGAGCAGTAGACGATCGATCACCGCCGCCATCGGAGCCGGCACACCCGCCATCGGCGGCGCAGGCTGCGTGCCGTGCATCGCGATCATCTCCGGAACCGAGTCGGTGAGGAACGGCGGGCGACCGGAACCCATCAGGTAGAGCATGCAACCGAGCGAATACAGATCGGCGCGGCCATCGCACCGCAAGCCGTTCGCGACCTCGGGCGGCATGAAGGTCGGCGTGCCGAGCAGGGCGCCCGCGCTGGTCATCGTCGACGCGGTGGTGTCGATCGACAGCGACTTCGCGAGGCCGAAGTCGAGCACCTTGACGAGGTCGCGCCCCGCGGACAGCAGCATCACGTTCGCGGGCTTGAGATCGCGATGGATGATCGGCATGCCGTGCGCGCCTTCGAGCGCGTCGCAGATCTGCAGGGCGATCCGCATCACGCGCGGCAGCTCGAGCCGTGGCTCGTGCTCGAGCACCTGATGCAGCGTGCGGCCGGCGACCAGCTCCATCACGAGATAGAACAGGCCGTCCTTGGTCTGACCGAAGTCGAGCACCGAGACGACGTTCGGATGCGCGAGCCGGCTCGCGAGCTTGGCCTCGCGGAGGAAGCGCTTGATCGTCGACGGATCGTTCATCAGCGACGGGTTGACGACCTTGAGCGCGACATCGCGACCCACCGAGTGCTGGCGCGCGCGATACACCGCGCCCATGCCGCCGGCGCCGAGCTTGTCGATGATCGTTTAGCGACCGTCGAGCTCGCGGCCGAGCAACGGGTCGACGACGCTACCGAGGCTGACCAGCCGCGTGCCGTCCTTCGGGCACACGTCGCCGCGCTCGTAGTGGTCCTCGCACGTCGGGCAGTAGAGCTCGCGATTCGTGTCGGACGACAGCAGTGTCATCGGTGCCACTCCAGCGCGAGTACGGCGCGCGTCGCGGTGACGTCGGCGCTGAGTTGCGGCGCGTGCTTGTGGCGGGAGCGCAGGAACAAGCCGGTCGCGATCGCGGCGGCGCCGGCGGCGTACAGCGAGACCGTGACCAGGCGCGTGGTCTTGTAGCGATCGAGCTTCGCGTCGTAATCGGCGGCGGCTGCCTGGTCGGCATCGCCGTGTGCGTCGCGCAACGCGGTGACATGGACCAGCGCACCGATCGTGGCGAGCGCCGCGCCGCTGCCGATCGCGATCCACGGCAGCTTCGGCGCGGATTCGGTGAACGGTGCAACCGGCGCGCGCTCCGCGAGCTGGAGCACGACCGTGTGCGAGCTCTTGGCGCTCACGGTCACGGTGATCGCGACAGTGCGGCCGTCGCGACTGCGCCCGCGGATCATGTGGTTGCCGGCCGGGAGATACAGCGTGCGCGAGGCCGCGAGCGGGTCGCCATCGGCGATCGCGGGGGTCGACAACATGATGATCTCCGGCGACAGCTCGAGCTCGACGGTGCCGAGCTGTGACTCCGCGAGCCTGGCAGCGAGCGCTTGCTCCTCGACGCTGACCCAGGACGGTGGCGGCTCGGCCGCGGTGCCGCGTCGCCGGCAGTCCGCGAATGCGAGCCCGGAGGCACCGAGCTGGTCGTCGCGAAGGAAGGCGAGACCCATCAAGCAGGCGTGGAGCGCGCGGGGTCGAAGCTCCTCGGCCGCACGGAATTTCCCGAGGGCTTCACGGAACCTGCCTTGCTTGCCGAGCTCCTGACCCTCCGTCACCAGATCGTCCGCACGATCGGCGCTGGCGAGTGCGGGCACGAGGGTCAGCATGACCCCGGCAATTGCATGGCCCCTCACGTTCCGATGATACCCCGGTTTGCCAGCGTCAGACCCCACGAGTATGGTCCGCCATGCTCGA
>JACCYD010000167.1 GCA_013696695.1 Deltaproteobacteria bacterium
GTTCTGAATACGCCACGAGCCCGCGCGTTGCAGCTCAACTCGGTGACGCGCAGCGGCTGGTTCGACGCCCGGACAGTTCCCGTATGCCAGCGCGCTAGACGGTGACGGATGTCCGGTCTTCTTACAGAGCCTGACGAAACGGGCTCCATTGCCGAAATGTATATACCGTATATACGTAAGCGTTCACGCTCGACCGCACCCGCCAGACCAGCGACGGTGCGGTCGTAGTAGAGATCGACAGGGGATCCGATCGTGAGTGAGCACACCGACGTAGATCGCGCACACGTTTGCCTCGGAGCGAGCGATGGCTGCCCGGAGGGAGACAGCTCGACAAGCCGCGTTACGTAAAAACAAGGACGCCGTCGCTGCTTGCAGCCTCGTTGTCCACCCCGTGAGCTCGTACGTATATACGGTATATACGTTGTCGGTCTGGGGCTGGTCTCGCCGTTGGTGTTCTTGCCGAGGCCGGCTCGCGCGCAGGGGCAATCCCTCTCGGGCTCTGGCCGGCTGAGTAGGACGTCGGCGGGCTCGGCGCCCTCAGCTGCGTTCTAGACGGCCGTGCAGTCGGCCAGCGGATACGGCGGGAGTTGTGATCACAACGCGCAGCGCGAGCCGATCGAGAGCACCGGATCGCGACCTGCGCGGCGCACGCCCGAGGTCGCGCCGACGAGTTGCTTCGCGGTGTGGTTGCCCCCGACGCCAACCTCGACGACATCATCGCAATCGCTGCACGCGGCGAGCGCCGTGCCGAGCATCGCGTCGACGCGCTTTGGTTCGAGGAGCGAGGCCATGCCGCGCTGCGAACCGGCGCATGCTTGCAGCTGCTGATCGGCGACGTACACGCCGAGTCGCGGCTCCTTGACGGTGCCGCGGCGACGATCCGGCGCCATCCCCACGAACACCGGCGGCCCACCATCGGCGCGCACCGCCACGAGCACTGCCGGTGCCTCGCCGACCCACCGCAGCAAGCGCGCGAGGTCGGCCGCATCGACATCCGGATCGGCGACGACGAGATAGGTGTCGAGCAAGTTCGGCGCGACGCCCTTCAGATCCTGCGGCTTGCCGTCGATCGTGATCTGCTCGCGCGTGATCTCGGCGACGCGATAACCGCCGTCGACGGTGACGCGAAACGGTCCGGCCGCACCGGCCGACAGTCCGCACTCGATGTCGACTGGAATCTCGGCAGGCGAGATCTTCAACGTCTTGACGACATTCGCCACGCACTGCTCGGTGGGGCGATGCCCGACGCCACCGACGCGCGGTGTGATCGCACCGTTCTTCGCGACGTCGATCATGATCGACACCGAACCGGTCTTGCCGGTCAAACACAGATCGAGATCGCCGAGCTGCGCGGCGAGCGCGGCCTTCGCACGCACCGCGACCGGCTCCGCGCGATCGTCGTCGCCCGTGCCGAGCGGCGCGTACGGAAACCAGCCCCCGGGGATCATGGGGACATCGCCCAGGTCGCCGTCCTTGCGAACATGCGGCTTCGCGACGCGCGGCCGCTCGCCCGCAGGCGCACAACCGACGAGCACGACGTTCAGGCTCGATCCAGATCCGACGACGGGCGGCGTCGGCTCGGTGCGCTGACAAGCGACCAACGCCAGCGCGAGCACTGCTCTCATTCGAATTCCGGCTCGAGCTCGGGATCGTTGACGCGCTTCTTCGGCTCCGCGGTGCAACCAAGCTCGCTGCCGCCGAACAGCACGCGATCGAAGCCCGCGCGGCGAGCCGCTCCGGCAACCTCGAGCAGATCGCGCGCGACCGCATCGCTATCCATCGCGATCACCAGCGTCGGTGCGCAGCGCAGCGTCCGGCACCGCGTGGCAAGCCGCTGGAGCAACCCGCTGACCTCGGCTGGGACCTTCAGGTTGGCTTTGTGCATCGCGCGACCCACACACCCGGTCGCGAGCTTGTTGCCGATCCGCAGCGCGGGCCGCAGCGCCTCGCCGTCGGATTCCTCGGTGCTCGTCGCATTGCCCATGCCGAGGAACACCGGCGGCGTCTTGCCGTCGCCGACCGACAGCAACACGGCCGTCGCATCGCGCGCCCACATCAGGGCGAGCTGCAGCATGCCGCCGAGCGTGTCGGTTCGCGCGACGACCACGTAGGTCTCCGCGGGGAGCGGTTCGGGATCGCTGGCGCCCGGGATCAGCGTGTCCTTGCCGTGCTTGAGCTGCCTCGCATCGATCTCGATCACCTCGTATCCCGCGGCGGTCGGCGACACGCGCCACGGATGCGCGTCCCCGCGCGCGAGATCGCAGGCGACCTCGACGTGCTCTTGTGACGGCGTCATCACCTGGATTCCCGCGAGCGCCTTCGCCGCGCACAGCTCGCCATCGCGATCGCCGATGCCACCCGCGCGCACCGACGCGAGCGAGCCGGTGATGTCGAGCTCGAGCAGGATCCGTAGCGAGCCGGTCGCGGCCGGGCTCGCGAAGCACTTGTCGATCGCTCCGAGCCGCGAACGCAGGGCGGCCTCGGTCGCCCGCGCAGCGCCGGCAGCCGTCTTCGTCGGCGGCGTGGCCGTCACCGCGAACGGTGTCCACGGATCGGGCTCGATCGCCGGCGTCTCGGGCTTCTCGGGCAGGCCGAACGTGCCGGTGGTGTCGTAGATCAACGGCAGGTTGATCGCGGTGGTAGCTGCCTTTGACGGGAACTTGAGCGCGCGCAGGTGGCGACGGATGCACGCGTCGATGGCGCCCGACAGCGTGCCGCTCGACGACTCCACCACACCGACCGAACCGTCGCTGCCGACCGTGAAGCGGTATGCCACCGCAACTCGCGTGATCTCCCGGCCTCCGCCGAAGCACGCCAGGAGCTCTGCCTGCTTCGTCTTCGCCACCGCGGCGAGCTCCTCGCGCGTGATCGGCCCCGCGACGCTACCTCCGCCGAATGTCAGCTTCTTGCCGCCGAGCACGATCCGCCCGGTCGGTCCGCGGCGCCCGCCGGGGTCGAGATCCTTCGTCG